>JALRIJ010000535.1 GCA_023255485.1 Flectobacillus sp. | reverse complement strand
AAGTACAGATCAAAACACTGGTGCAGATTATTTCAACGCATCTGCCAAAGTCAGCTGTGCAGTCAAATGCTCTCTAGTGCCTGAGGTCAGTCATCCACAGAAAGTTCGAATGTGCAGATCTATATGACTTGATCGAGCAGATCTAAGAAATCATGGTCTTTAATGTCTCACCAACTATCAGAAACTTATGCGCTTCTATCTTCGTACAGTTTTTGCTTGACTACCCACTCACTCCTGACAGAATCGAATAACACATCAATTTCCTAATTAAAAATCTAGGTTGCAAAAAGATTGAAGGCAGAATTTAACTTTTAGAGATTCTGAAGAGCCTATTTGAAAAGATGCCAGCAGATGTGCTTGATTTGTATTGCGAACTAATGTTCTTTACTTTGCTTTTGAGAGCTGTAAATGATGAGAATTCTGAGTGCAGACAGCAAGTTCAAAAAACAATGTGCAGTCTTATTTATAATCCCAAAATAAATCAGTCTAAAATAAAGCAACTTCTGAATACTGTGCTTAAGATGGGCTCTTCTGACCCTGCAAAGAAAGAACTAATGTTGATGGCTAAATTAAATGCTTTCTAAATGCTAGCCTCAAGAGGAGATGATCTTAAATTGAAAAAGGAAGAAATTAAACAGATCACGGAATCAATTTATTCTGAAGTGATAGTTGAATAAGTTGAGGAAATAAAAAAAGAGCAAGACTTAGCTTTATAAATATAGTTTGAAGACTCTGAAGAGGAAAGACCTGAGATGAGTAGCTTCTTATAGGCAATCGATCTGATGGAAGAAAAGAGTAAAATAATAGACGAAGAAGACGCAGAGCAATTGAATCAGCCCTGGACACTGCTTTACCACGGTCTACTCTCTTTAGAGAAACTAATTGAAAACCAAGACAAAAGGACTGTTGTTTCTTTTTATAAGTAATTCAAAATTGCGGACCAAGTTATTTTGCTTGCTTAATTCCATACTAACTACTGGATACGACTGCTCAGTCACAGGTTGATTGGCCATTTGTTTGCTGCTCACATTACACTCAAAGATAACTTAACTTCTCTACTTGGCTTAGACATTCCAGAACAACTAATTGAATTTACTTACAAACTTATCAATTGTTTAACCAAGAGTGTACAATCT
>JALRIJ010000534.1 GCA_023255485.1 Flectobacillus sp. | reverse complement strand
TGCTGTTTCTTTTAAGTAGACAGCGAGAGCTTTAACTTTGTCTTCTTCAGCTTTAACTTCAGCCTCCGGCATGGCAAGCTTGGCTGTCTTAAAGACGTTTGTGTTAAATACAACAGGTTCTTTTTCCTTCACAAGAGCCTCAAACTTCTACACTTTCCTAAGATTTAGCTCTTTTCTCAGCTCAAGCATTTGCTTCTTCTGATCTTCTGTAGCTTCTTTGCCTTCTTCAAGTTTAATTTCTCTTTCTTTTCTTTCTTTCTCGATCTCAACATCGAAAGCATCTATGCCTTTTCTGGCGTACTCGAGAGCAAGTTGACGTTGATAAAGCACGAGAAGTTCTTGTCTGACCAGGCACGTATGATACTATTCTCCCAAAAAGTTGGCGTCTCTGGGTGTCATGCCTTACAGGTCTACGATATAGCATCGTTTATCAGTGCCTCTTATACCTTTAACCTCGATGCAACCAGCGATCTCAACTTCTTTGCCTTATCCATCAATGAGCTTGTTGACCTGGATGTTCATCTTCTGGCACACCTGCAGCATCATCTCATGGAACTGTTCATTGCTCTGAATTGTCTGTTGCTCATCAACTGTTCCATACTCCGCAAGAGATGCAAGTTCTGAGTTATTGAGGATGCCAGGAATGATTGACTGAGCAATGATCCTATGGCCCCGGTAGTTGACAATTGTTGTCGCCAAGTAGTGCAAACCTTCAATCTCCAGGAACTGCAGGGATCGAAGTCCAGTCAAATCGTGGTTTGCTTGAGTCCAACTTGGGTTGTTGTCAGTCGTTGTAAGGTCTCTGAAACTGTCAATCAAATCAACGGTATAACTGAAGAAAATGTAGTTATAAACGAACACTTGTTGTTTTTTGGCTTCGTTGGGGTTCAGAGCAATTAAATTACCCTTTACAATTGCAATAGCTCCTTGGGTAGCAGCCTCGAGGAAGTCATTGTAAATCTTGTGGATAGCTCTGTCCTTTTGCGCTCTTTATGCTAAGTTATCCTTTGGGAAGTCTCTTACTACCTGAAATTCTTCGTTCCAATCTCTAATGCCTTTGGGATCAAGACCATATAAAGGATTAACAACCTCTGACAACTCTTGCTAGGTGCAGTCGGTCTTTTTCTTTAAATCAAAGT
>JALRIJ010000533.1 GCA_023255485.1 Flectobacillus sp. | reverse complement strand
ATGATTGCGACGCAGTTTGGTAATAAATCAGGAAATATCTATAAGCCAGAATCTCACTTTGAACAATTTGATAGCACGGAGTTTGAGAAGAAAAACAATAAAAAACTCGCTGATTGGCGTGATGTACAATCATTGATTCATATCTTAAATAGTGAAATCCGTACCCATAATCCTCGTATTTGGAGACAACAACTAGAAGCAGTATTCAATGTAACCTCTTATTTAAAATGGCTGGCTATCAACTCCTTAATCGTCAACTGGGATACCTACGGGCGTATGGCTCATAACTTTTATCTTTATAATGACCCCAAGGAAAAGCTCACGTGGATTCCGTGGGACAACAACGAGGCTCTTAAAGACGGCATGGAAATGAAACCTCCTCAAGGAATGCACTTTCCTCCTAAAATGGACAGTAGTTTCCGTAAAGCCGAAGGAATGCTTTTTCCTCCTCCGATGATGGGTAATCGAGGGGATGCGGGCGATTTAAGCCATAAAAACGTCTCCAGTGAATGGCCTCTTATTCGGTTCTTACTTGACGATGCCGTCTATCAGAAAGCCTACAAACAAGCCATAAAACAAGTGAGCGAAAAGGTGTTTACTCAAAAAAATACGGCTGCCTTGTTACAAGATAATTATCTCCTACTGAAGCCTTATGTCGGACAAGAAGAGTTCCCTTATAGTCACTTAAAATCAAAAGATGACTTTGAAAAAGCATTTCAAGAGCTTAATACTCACATTCAAAAACGGATGGATGCAGCAAAAAAATACGTGAGTACTCCTTAAAACAAGCAGGTAGAATGGAGGTGTGTAAAAGGGTTAATTCGAGCGAAGCTCACTTATAAACGGTTAACTTTTGCACAACCTCCATTATCCATCTCTTGACTCCCCTATTTATCGGCACATCCAAGCGTTATCGCTGTACATTAAAAATATTTTCCATCTTTCATGCAACACATTGCGTACCTAGCGTGTCTTCGTTGGTATAATGGCATAATCTTTAGATAACAATTTGTTCACAATAAAGTAAATTTCCTACGTCTAAAATAGGATGAATTACACAAAAACTGAAACTAACATGAAGTTCACCAAGCACATAACAACCAATGTATCTCCATCAAGTATGAAAAATTATTGGATTTTTAT
>JALRIJ010000532.1 GCA_023255485.1 Flectobacillus sp. | reverse complement strand
CAAAGCCAACGCCTTTGGGGCCATGAAATTTATGACCTGACCCAACTAAATAATCTATTTCTAAGGCATTGAGGTCGAAGGGATATTTGCCAATACTCTGTGTGGTATCGCTGTGAAAAAAGCCATTGTATTGCCTAACCAACGCACCTATACGTTGAATGTCATGGATTGTCCCTGTCTCATTATTGACGTGCATTAAGCTTACAAATGTTTCGGGTTTATGACGTAAAAGGGTTTCTAAATGATTAAAATCAAGTTGTGCATTTGCGTTAACTTGCACGAAATCAACCGAAATACTAGAGTCCTGAGAATATTGCCCAAAGGTTTGTAAAACGGCTTTATGCTCTATTTTACTAGTGACCAAATGTTGTACTTCAAAGGTTTTAACGACCCCATTAACCACCATGTTATTCGCCTCTGTTGCTCCTGAGGTAAAGTAAATTTCGGTAGGGCTAGCGTTTAATAAAGTAGCTATTTTTGTTCTCGATTCTTCTACGGCTTCTTTTACTTTTCTGCCAGCGTAATGAGAAGAAGAAGGGTTTCCATAATGACTTGTCAAGAATGGAATCATCGCATCCAACACTTCAGGGTCAAGTGCGGTAGAGGCGGCGTTATCACAATATATTTCCATGATGATGTTGATGAATTACGATTTTGATAAGGTTTACATTATTTAGTCTATAGTTTAAATAGTTTTATTGGGTAAAAAAATATTCTATAATGAACATTCGTTGGAAGTCGAGATGTCGTCCACTTTGGGGATGATACAACTGCCCTCTAATAATGCCTGATACTTCAAACGAATTTTCCTCTATCCGTACAAGAGTCCGTTTAGTCTGTTGATTATCTCTTGAATGAAGTAAATGAATTGAGCGATTCGTAAGCTAATACATTTATCGCTTTGGCAAAGATTACACACTACTGAAGCTGGTCTGATTCAGTAGTGTGCAAAAAAATACAAAATATGCTAAAATCTTACAACGTAAATCTTAAGGTCACGCCATAGGTAGCTGGGTCGCCTAATACGGCAGCATAATGACCTGCGTTACCTGCTGCTGGCAATAATTGCTCGAAGTAGTTTTTGTTTAAGATATTTCTGCCCCAAATCAAGACTGACAAGCCGCTAGATGCACGAAATCCAACTCGACCATTTACT
>JALRIJ010000531.1:175-1023 GCA_023255485.1 Flectobacillus sp. | reverse complement strand
AAAATTATGATCAAATGAAAAAATATTATCTGATGGCCATTAATAATAACAATGTCGATTCAATGTATTCATTAGGACATTATTATGAAACAGTTGAGAAAAATTATAATCAAATGAAAAAATATTATCTGATGGCTATTAATAACAACAATGTCGATTCAATGTATTCATTAGGACATTATTATAAAACAGTTGAGAAAAATTATGATCAAATGAAAAAATATTATCTGATGGCCATTAATAATAACAATGTCGATTCAATGTATTCATTAGGACATTATTATAAAATAGTTGAGAAAAATTATGATCAAATGAAAAAATATTATCTGATGGCCATTAATAATAACAATGTCGATTCAATGTATTCATTAGGATATTATTATAAAATAGTTGAGAAAAATTATGATCAAATGAAAAAATATTATCTGATGGCTATTGATAATAATAATATCGATTCAATGTATTCATTAGGATATTATTATAAAATAGTTGAGAAAAATTATGATCAAATGAAAAAATATTATCTGATGGCCATTAATAATAACAATGTCGATTCAATGTATTCATTAGGACATTATTATGAAACAGTTGAGAAAAATTATAATCAAATGAAAAAATATTATCTGATGGCTATTGACAACAACAATGTCGATTCAATGTATTCATTAGGACATTATTATAAAACAGTTGAGAAAAATTATGATCAAATGAAAAAATATTATCTGATGGCTATTAATAATAACAATGTCGATTCAATGTATTCATTAGGACATTATTATAAAATAGTTGAGAAAAATTATGATCAAATGAAAAAATATTATCTGATGGCCATTAATAATAACAATGTC
>JALRIJ010000531.1:0-75 GCA_023255485.1 Flectobacillus sp. | reverse complement strand
GATTCAATGTATTCATTAGGATATTATTATAAAATAGTTGAGAAAAATTATGATCAAATGAAAAAATATTATCTG
>JALRIJ010000530.1 GCA_023255485.1 Flectobacillus sp. | reverse complement strand
CTACTATCGTATAAAATAGCAGCCGATAAACCCGAAACCGTAGAACCATCATAACCCGTAATTTTTTCTTGCTCCATAATTCCTCCTTCTTCACCTTTGATGTTATACATCTTGAAATATCGCCAACCTAAGCCTACAAAGGTAAAGGGTTTCACTTTTCGCATGGTTAAGTTTTCAAAACGAAGTAAGTCGTAATTAATGGCCTCCTTGTTGGCTAAAGACGCATTTTCACCTGTGCCATAATAATTAACGGGAAAACGGCTAAATCCATAGTATCCTACGATGTAATATTTCTCTTTGTTAGTAAAAATCTGGTAATTATGCTCTAGCATTAATTGCTGATTGAGCGAGTATTGCACAAAAACCGATGAGTTCGAGGCTCTTGTGAGCGTATCCTCCACCCCTCCTGCATGAAAGAACCGCTTTACGCCAATGCCTAATACCCAATTGGTTTCGGGCATATAAAACACAAACGGAGCAGTGAGATATTTATGACCTGTCAGAAAATGAAGCACCTTATTTTCGGTCAAAAAACGAGGTAATGAATCCGAAGGAAGCCCCGTTTCAGCTTTGGGTTGATGGATAAAACACAGTAAACTTAACAGTAGTAAGTAATATCGTTTGGTCATTGAGATAGTGTATTAAAAAGTGGGTAAGTAATCGTAAGTTTAATGTTCAAAGACCCCAATAAGGAACTCTGATTAATGACTAATTTTATCGTTTGAGATAGTCAATGCTATAAACTGTTTACCAACGAGTACTTATTTAGTTTAGGGATGGTTTACCATGACAAGACAATTAATAGTAGTTTTCCCCTATTTATTGCACCTCCACTATATAGACAGGATAAACAGCAAAAAGGTTCTGTCAAATTATTCAGAGTCATGGAATTTCTAAATAATTAACAGAAACCTTTCTGTACTTGTTTGAAGATGAAATGTAAATTTTATCTATATTACCAAAACTTGATACCCGTCAAACGGTTCAGTTCTAGTTTTGCTTGCGTCATTTGGTATTGGTACTGTAACTGTGTCAATTGAGCTTCACGCAAGGCTGTTTGAGTCGCCTCAATTTCTACTTGCGTAATTACGCCGTTTTTGTAGCGAGCGTTGGCTAATTTCAAAGCATATTGTGCTTGGAATACGTTCTTTTCAGACAAATCCAATTTATT
>JALRIJ010000052.1:15673-15918 GCA_023255485.1 Flectobacillus sp. | reverse complement strand
AATAAATCTTTGGATGGATGTTCTTCTGTAAAAATTTGAATTAAGCCTTTTATCAAACTTTGAACCTTATCGTTATAATTAAGATGGATAGGCGTATTGTCGTCATTCCAACTATGAATTTCTTTTTCGAGAATCGTGTATTGATTAAACTCAGAGATACTTTCTTTTACCTTAGTAGGATCTACTGCAAAGGTTAAGCACTGTACAGGATTTTCGATACTTGCATCGGGAAAATCAAAGCTCAA
>JALRIJ010000052.1:0-15663 GCA_023255485.1 Flectobacillus sp. | reverse complement strand
GTTTCACCAGGCACAAAGTTGTAGGATTCCTGAGCATTTTTATGGATTACTTTTAAACCCGTAACCATACTTAAAATACTAGGCTGTTGGTATTGATACGATATATTATGGGCAATTTTAGTAGTATCAAAAATGTTTAATTGAGCGTATTCAGTCGTAAATGATATTTTACGTTCAACATATGCTTCAATCTTTCGTTCTTGAATAATCGGGTCAATGATAATACGTTTCATCGGTATAATGTATTAGTGGAATATCTGATACTTTTAACATTTGATAGTAATGTACTATCGTATAAGAGTATTAGATAATTGTAAGGAACTTACCAAGTGGTATATTTGTATCATACAAATCTATCATAAATAGATGTAAAATTTGTACTGACCCATTGATAAAATCATAAAAATGAGCATTTTACTACTAAATGCACCAGCAGTCTATACGACGACCGTTGGCAAGTCTAACAAATAAACACCAAGAATTTCTACTATATATAGCCTAAGTACCCTTAAAATTAATTAAGGACTGAATAAGGGATATAAATTAAGAAGAGTTTAGTAAACTGTGGCGGCGGTGAGGTATTCGTTTCTTATTTGTGTCCTTTATAAAGTTCTTTTTGCATGTTTTTATTAATAGCCTAAGTACCCCTTAAAAATTAATTGGGTCTTGTTGTTGGATGAAGGAAAGGAAAATTGTGTCAAACTGTGGCGGCGGTGCGATGTTATTATTTCTTCTTTTGTCCGATAACTAAGACCCTTTTTTATAGTTCTTTCTTCTTAAAATGACGTATCATTTCTGGATAGCCTAAACCCATTGAGAGGCCTGTCACTGTCATCGTTATTCGCTTTGTTCTTGTCTCTATTGTCTTCGCAGACTCTATCCACTTGCTAAAATATACTTGATGACCTTTGGTAAGGCTATTAAAAAAATCGAGTGCTTTTTCTTCTATCTCCAAGCACGCCATTAAATCACTTGAAATTTCTAACTCGCTGGTATCTTCTTCTAGTACAACGGCAATTGTTGCTCCTTCTTTTTTTCGGATACCCTTTCGCATTGTGGCATTAACAGCCATGATAAAATCGCCCTCTCCCATTGGCACAAGAGCGATTTGTTTTATTGGGAATCCATCAAGTGTTCCTTTCACTCGAAAACTAGTTCTTGTATTAGGTTTTATTTCTTGTGCAATAGGGGCTGGAATATCGAAATATGTCCAGCCCGTTTTTTCTCCTTTTTGATTAAATTTCTGTAAAATGGCGTTGAATGAAACCATAGATTTATCTGTTATCACGATTAAACTTTATCTACACAGGTGAATGAATTTACCCACTAAGTGGAAGATTTGGCTTAACTCAACGTTTCGTATTTTCCACCAATCAAATTTAAACAGTTTCAACGTTACTTTTTCTTAAAAAATCCATCTAGCAATTTATTCTTTTGCTCTTCTACCATTTTCTTCGCACGGTCCGATGCGGCTTTTTTGAGGCTATCGGCAGCAGCTTTTGCCCTTGCTTCAATCGCCGCACGTTCTTGCTGAATTCGATTTTCAAGCTCTGCTTTTTTAGCGTTAGCTTCGTTGATTAAACGTTCTTTTTCGGCTTGTACACGAGCTTCAGCATCTTTTTTCAACTTATCTACTTCTTGTGTTGCTTTAGCTTTGATGGCATCTACTTGAGCTTTGGCTTCGGATGTAACCGCATCTTTCAAGCCTGCAGCAGTACTACTGCCTTTAAAGGCGAATGTAGGGCTTTTCATCGTTCCACCTACGGCTAAATCTACCTTAACACGGTCGGTTCCTTGAATTGCCTTACCTGTCCACTTCGTAAATATCGACCCAAATGCCTCTCCTGCTTTCCCTGCGGGCACATCTAATGCCAAGGCATAGTCCATTCCTCCATCAATCCCATGATGCCCTCCTACGGTCACTTTGCTGTTATCGTTTAGTTTTATATCAAAAGGTTTTACGCCAAAACGTCCATCTTGAATTTCTACCTGCATTAACACATCGTTCAACTGCATATTTTTGAATTTAGTCAATTTGGTTGTTGAAGCTAATTTCTCCATAAGTGGATTGTCTTGAATACTGGCTTTCAATAATTTTATTAAACCATCGGCGTTCAATGACTGGATTTTAGGCATCATATCTTGTCCTAATTCGCCATCAATTTTGATTTTAGACGTAACGTTGCCCACCATATACTGAGCAATAGGCATCAAGTATTTCACCACCGTTAAGTTCTTATAAGCTTCCGAAATACCGATATTCTCTAAATTCATCGCAAAATCAAACGTTGGATGAGCAATGTCTGTTGTACTATACGTTCCATTTGTAGTAAAACTACCTCCTAATGAATTGAACGAAACATTCTTCATTTTAACGGCTCCATTACCTACTACTAAAGCTCCTTTTAAGTTCGTCAGTGGCATTTTATCATAAATAACCTCCCCTACCGTCGAGTTCATCTCAAAGTCGATATTCTTTGGAATTTCTACAACTTGCATCGGCTGTGCAGCTCCACCAGTGGCAGGTGTAGGGCTATCCGTCATCCATTCGTTTACATTAAATTTCTTGGAGGTTACATTCATTTTACCTTTTACCGTCTCATTATTTAGGGCATAGCCGATGTAGTTTGAGATTGTTCCATTTGCCACAAAGTCACTCGTACCCAAGTAACCATTAGCATTCGATACATTAATTGCCTGTGGAGTAAAGGTCATATCGGCATGATTAATTTTCACGCCTTGTGGGTATTCTTTCGATACAAACTCAAAGCCCTGTAAACTTGCCTTACCCGAAGTAGGCAAATTGCTGTAGCGTTTGGCCGTTACATCCGACATTTTCCCTTTGGTTTCAATATCCGCATCAATTTTCCCTTTCAAGGTCATGTCTTTTAGTGGATAAATCTTGGTTATTTTGGTCAAATCCACTTTTCCTTTTGCCTTAATATCCCAGTTGTAGTTCGCAAAATCTTTAATAATACCTGTAGCTTGGAAAGGTTCATTTTGCAATAACATTCTAAAATCAGAAACGGTCAACACTGTAGAAGCCAAAGCTCCATTGGTATTCACTAAACTAGCTTTGATATTCAAATTTTGGATGGGTTCAGGAAATTTATCCGATTTGATATAGCCGTTTGCCAAACTCATCAGCGCATTTACTTTCGGGAATTGCTTTGTCGTGGAGTCATACACTCCATTGGCTTTTAAGTTAATCGCATAGAGTCCTTTCATGACTAAGCCATCCATCGGAAACATTTGTGCTAATTGTTGTAAATCTAATTTTGCAGCCACATCTGCATTCACTTTGGAAGGGTTTAATCCTTGTATGAGAGCTTTAGCTGTTACAGGATTTTGTCCGAAATTAAGATTGAATTTACGAATGTCTAAAACGGTATTGGCTAATTTGTTAGTCGTATTACTTGCTTTAAAATCAATATTGATACCCGTTACTGCCGCAGGAAGGTCAGGATATTGGAACATTCCATTTTCGACCATTAAATTAAATCCAAAAGCAGGCATCGAATGGTTGTTATACGTTCCATTAACAGTTCCATCAAAAGCAACTTTCCCTTCTGCTTTCAGGTCTTTAAATTTCTCGGTATAAATATTGGGCACTAGCGATAAAAGCTGTTTGAACTCGCTTTCTGGAGCATTATATTTCAAATTCATCACGATATTGTTGGTATCGGGCATCGAAACAAAGCCGTCGAGATTCAAGACAAAATCGTTGAGTGTAACTTTGTTATTACGGAATGTGTACTTTTTAGTGGCCTGATTGATATTCATATCCAAATCAGCGGCCAGTGTTTTATCGTGTAGGTAGTCAGCTCCTTTGAATTTTACATTGGCTTGCTCAATACTGGTTTTAGTAACTAAATCATATACATCACTCGAAATATCTCCTTTTCCTTCGTGGTTAATTCCTGTAAAACTTGCGTAGGTATCGTCTTTTAAGTCATTATAAACAATACTACCATCGTTAATTTCCCATGAATTGATACCCACTTTAAAGTTTGATTTTTCGGCTGGAGCGGTTGTACTTGCTGTAGTATCTGCCTTATAAATATCATAATTGGCGGTACCATCTTTCAGTACCTTTACCTTAATTTTAGGAACATCCAATCCAATGTGGTGCACAGCGATTTCGCCACCAGCAATCACACTCTGAATATCCAGTGAAACATCGAATGATTTTGCTTGCACAAGCGTATCCCCTACAAAAGGACTATTGCCCACCACACCAAAATCCGTTAAACTAAGGGTTAGGGTTGGGAAATTCTTAAAAAGGGAAAGCCCAAAATTGCTGTAATAAACGTTAGCATCAACTTTTTGAGCAATGAGTTCATTCACCTTTGCTTGAATTTTATCTTTAAAAAAGAATGGAATAGCAAATGCACTAACAAGTAATAAGCCGAATATAGAGGCGAGAATGATGAATAACTTTTTCATTTGTTTATAGCTGTTGTTATGAAGGCAAGGTACTAAAAAGATATAGTTTAATAACGAAAAAAAAAGATAAAATGCGATACATGATTCAAAAAAAATGAGGTTCTGAAATACCCAGAACCTCATTTTTAGCATAATTTACGTACAATGGTTACTCTCCAATCACCATTTTTTCAATCAATAAAATGAAGATATGAATAACTTTAATATGAATTTCTTGAATGCGATCGGCATATCCAAAATGAGGTACTCGTACTTCTACGTCGGCTTGACCAGCTAATTTACCGCCATCTTTTCCTGAAAGAATAATGACTTTCATTCCTTTCGCTTTAGCGGCTTCTACGGCACGAATAACATTAGCGGAATTACCACTTGTTGAAATACCTAATAGTACGTCTCCTTCGTTACCCAAGCCTTCGATAAAGCGAGAAAAAATGAATTCATATCCGTAATCGTTACTCACACATGAAATATGCGAAACGTCAGAAATAGCGATTGCAGCTAACGAGCGACGTTCGTTACGATAACGACCTGATAACTCTTCAGCAAAGTGCATGGCATCGCAGTGTGAGCCACCATTGCCACATGAAATAATTTTGTTCCCAGCTTTGATAGCGTCAGCCATAAGCGTTGCCGCAGCTTCGATGCTTGCCGTATGCTGAGGGTCAGCTAAAAAAGCGGTTAATACTTGTTGTGCTTCGTTTAACTCTTGCGTAATAATGTTTTGTAACACGGAATGCTTCGTTTGAATGTTAAGGGTTCACAGAATGTTTAGTACAAAGGTACAAAACGCTATTGAATCTTAATAATCACCACCAGCACCACCACCGCCAAAATCGCCACCGCCAAAACCACCGAAGTCGAAACCGCCGCCTTCACTTGATTTGCCACTATCCCAGTTAGAACCTCCTCCTGTCATAATAATAGGAGGCATCCAACCGCCATCATTACGGAAGCCTCGTCCTCCATTACCGCCTCCTCCTTTTTTGGAGATGATTACAGCAATAATGATAAAAATAATGATAAGTACAAAAATGATAAAGAAAACACCCCCATCATCTTCGCTTTCATTGGCATCAAACTCGCCGCTCGCTCGTCGAATGATTTCAGTAGTAGCTTCGTCTAAGCCCTGATACCATTGTCCTTGCTTGAAAGCGGGAACGATAATTGTATTGATAATTCGTTTTACCACTCCGTCTGGCAGAGGACCTTCGATACCTCGTCCCGTTAGAATTCTAATTTTCTTTGTTTCTGTCGCCCATAAAATTAGTACTCCATTATCCTTCTTTTTGTCGCCCACACCCCATGTTGTAGCTAACTTAAGAGCATAATCATAAGGGTCATATTCGCCTGTATTTTTGACGATTACAATGGCAATTTCGGTAGAAGTAGAATCACGATAAGCTCTCAACTTCTGTTCAAGTGCCTGTTTTTCAGTAGGGTTTAATTTCATCACAAAATCACACACCATCTGAGGTGGATTCGGTTGGGCAGGAATATCTTGTGCTTGTAGCGACTGAATCGTTACAAACATCAACAATAAAAGTAAACGGTAAAAGGTAGATAGCTTCGAATACATGAGCAGAATATCGGAAATTGGTTATTGTGGCTATGTTAAGGCAGATTGGATCATAATTTATCCAAACGAAATTTCGTCAGAGATTTCGTTAATATCATCAGATTGGTACGGAAAATATGCTTTCAAGGCATTTCCCACAAGAGAAATTCCTTCGCTTAATCCTGCAACAAATTGATTCATGATAAAATTTCGCTGAAGAACGTCTCGAGTATTATTCCAGAAATCAACAGGTACAACTGCATTGATTCCTTCGTCGCCAATAATAGCAAATTTACGGTCGGCATGAGCCAAGTAAATCAATACGCCATTGCGTTGAGCCGTTTTTTCTAAACCTAACTGTTTGAACACTTCGGTCGCTCTGCCCAACACATCGCCAGCACAAAAGGACTCGATATGGACTTTTATTTCCCCAGAGGTTTGTTTTTCTGCCAGTCGAATGGCATCCACTACTTGAGCTTGTTGTTCTTCTGAAAGCATCGGAATACGTGAGGTAAAATATCGTTTGATTAAGTGAATAAGATAACTCCTCAAATCTACAAAAGGTAGTACGAAAGAGCTTATCTCTTGCATACTACCTTTCGAAAGGTCATCAGGTTATGACTAATGTAAGCTATTTTTTAGTATCGAAATCAATTGTTGGAGCTTTTTCAGCACCAGCATCTGCTTGGAAATATCCCTTTTCTTTGTAACCAGAGAAACTAGCAATTAAGCTATTCGGAAACTTCACTACGCTATTATTAAATCCTTGTACTGCTTCGTTAAAGACATCTCTTTCACGTTTGATACGGTTTTCTGTACCTGCTAATTCAGCTTGTAATTCTGAAAAGTTTTCAGTTGCTTTCAGTTGAGGATAATTCTCAGCAACAGCCATCAAACGAGATAATGAACCTTGTAATTGCGACTGAGCAGCTTGAAACTTCTGGATGTTTTCAGGAGTCAAATCATTCGCATCTAATTTGATTTGGGTAGCACTTGCACGAGCAGAGATAACATCAGACAATGTTTGCTTTTCAAAATTGGCAACTCCCTGAACCGTTTTCACTAAGTTAGGTATCAAGTCTGAACGGCGTTGGTAAGCACTCTGAACATTTGCCCATTTTGCCTTTACTTCTTGGTCGCCAGTAGCCATATTGTTTCTTACTCCAATACCCCAGAATAATAAAACACCTGCAATAACTAATCCGATGATGGTATTCTTTGACATGATTTTATTAGATTTTTGTTAATACTGATTCAAATGTAATAATTTCGTTGATAATCTACCTATATTCTGTGAGGAATAATTGTTTTTGCTAGACTAACGGTCGCTTTTGCTTAGGAGTTTTATAATTCGTTCGTAACCTCCTGCTCGCTACTCTTGTTAAACGCCATGATTTTTACTTGAGTACCTCTATCCGTAATTCCTGAATTCACAAAATGATGCTCGGCTAATAGCTTTATCAACTGTGTTTCCGTAAAAAGAGGCTTATTACAGCCCTCGTGGATTTCGCCTTCATAACTTGCTAGTTGTTCTTCAATAAAAAGCGTTCCTTCTTGCTTTAGCTTATCCCAAATGTCGCCCAACATTTCTGAAGGATACTCAAACTCATGCAAGGTATTTATAAGCAATATTTTATCAAAAGTATTCGTGGGTAAATGGGTGTGTTGAGCCGTTCCTATCACGGAAATAAAGGTACTCGTTAGTTTCTTTCCTAGCTGTCGTTCAAAGTAAGCAAGCCCTTCGTTAAGTTCTTCTTGATTACAGAGACCTTCATCAATATCCTGAATATAGAAAATCAAGTACTCGTGATGGCTTGCAAAACCGATTTCCCAAAGCCCTCCTCCCGCCCCGATAGACGCAATGACTTCTTGTGATTTAAACTGGTATGTTTCTAATGATAGTTTCATAAAGATGAATTCTATACCCTGTCAGGGTGACCAAAAACAAAAGACCCTTCACGAGATGCAAAGAGTCTTTTGTTTGATTTACTGAAGCAACGTTTATTTTACTTCAAAGCTTCCTTCACCAATTTTAAATCCTTCTGAATACAATTCAATGGCATAGTGCCCTGCACGGTATTGGATATTTCCACCACGACCGTAAGTAATTTCTACTCCTTGTCCTGTATTGGTAAATTGAATTTCTTTTTTAGCTGTGTAATTCGTTTCTTTTCCAAACATGGTAAACGTTCCTGAGCCTAATGCTCCATCTGAAATCGTTGCTCCATCTGGATCCAACAAACGTAGATAAATCGTTTTCGTGTCTTGTTTGGCAATATTATTAGGACTCAACTGGAAAATCACTTTAATTTTATCAATTTTAGAAGCACGATACACCCCTCCATCACGTTCTTTACCTCTATCCGAAACAGCCAATGCCTGTACAAATTGAGCATGAAGAGCAGATGCTCTTGTTACCTGTGCTGCCAAAATACGGTTTCTACGATTGTAGTTATCCACCGAATCCGCAAGTCCTTCTTTCTCTGTTTTTAAAGTCTTATTCTGTGTATTTAAGCTCGTATTTTCATTCGTTAGGGTTTGGTTCTTTTCAGTCAAGATACCATTTTCCTTTTTCAACTGTTCTAACTCTACATCTTTTGCTGCCAACAAACTTACGTATTCTGCAATTTTAGCGTAGAAGGCTTTTTTAGAAAAACCATTTGTTTTCTTTAATTCTACAAAATCTTTCAACAATTGAGCTTTAGCAGCTTCTAATTCTTCTACTTTTCCACCCAATGCTTTGATGTCACTAATTTTCGCATCTAATTGCGATGCAATCGAATCCAAACTTGTTCTAGTAGTACTTAGTTCTTCTACTCGCTGGTTAATCTGCACTTGTTGATTCTCGTTCTTTGTTTTTGCATCAAACAAGAAATAGCCTAGTACTCCCGTAATAAGAGCAAGTATAGCGGTACTGGCTTTCCAGAGACCTTGGTTGGATGAATTAGTGGGAGTTGGGTTTTCCATAACAAAAGAATATTTTTCTGGTTTAATTGTAGGCTACGAGTAACAAAAAATCACTCTTAATAGCCGAATTTAGCAATTTAAACTGGATTTTGAAAAGAAACCTTTCAGGATTTTGAAAAAAGCGCCCTTGTAAGCCCTTCTCTTAATTGTACGAAAAACGTTAATTTCTTCGATTTTCTAACTAAGAAGATGGGTATTTATCATTAATTTTAACGGAAAATAACAAATCGTTAATCCCTTTGTTTTTGGATCAACTTAATAATTTAATCTTTTGAACGAATAAAATGCCCCAATACGATTTTTTAGTCATTGGTTCTGGGATTGCAGGGCTTTCCTATACCGCCAAACTAGCCGAATATTTTGAATCAAAAGATGAACAAATCAAGATAGCGGTTATCACCAAAACTGTTGCGGAAGAAACCAATACCAAGTACGCTCAGGGTGGCATTGCAACTGTTTGGAAGGAAGACGATTCCTTTGAAAAACATATAGACGATACGATGATTGCTGGCGACTTTTTGTCTGACCGCAACATCGTGGAAATTGTAGTCACAGAAGCTCCTGAACGCCTCAAAGAATTGATTTCTTACGGCACGGAATTCGACAAAAAAGCAGATGGTTCGTATGACCTAGCCAAAGAAGGTGGGCATTCGGATAATCGTATTTTGCACCATAAAGACTCTACAGGTAACGAAATTGAACGGGCTTTATTAGAGAAAGTAAACTCCTTTAAAAACGTCGATTTCTTTACGCATTTTTATGCCGTTGATCTCATTACACAGCACCATCTTGGCGAGCGTGTCACGAAGGATACGCCTGACAAAAAATGTTTTGGGGCTTATGTCTTGAATAAGCGAACGGGCAAAGTGGAAACCTTCTTGGCTAAAACAACGCTTTTGGCCACAGGAGGTATTGGGCAGGTATATCAAAGCACAACGAACCCGACCATTGCTACGGGCGATGGTATTTCTATGGCATACCGTGCCAAAGCCTTGGTAGAGGGCATGGAGTTTATCCAATTTCACCCGACATCTTTGTATCAACCAGGGAAAAAGCCGTCGTTCTTGATTTCGGAAGCGGTACGTGGACATGGGGGAATTCTGAAAAATAAGGATGGAAAAACCTTCATGGAAAACTATGACGAACGCCTTTCCCTTGCTCCTCGTGACGTAGTGGCTCGTGCCATTGACTCGGAGATGAAAAAGAATGGTGTTGACCATGTCTATTTAGATACCCGTCATTTGGAAGCGGAAGATTTTAAACGCCATTTTCCGATGATTTATAATTACTGCAAAGATAATTTGGGCTTAGATATCACAGGAAACGATATGATTCCTGTCGTTCCTGCTCAACATTATTTGTGTGGAGGTATTAAGGTGAACGAATACGCTCAAACGACTATTAATCACCTTTTTGCCGTGGGTGAATGTTCAAATACGGGCTTACATGGAGCAAACCGTTTGGCATCTAACTCCTTATTAGAAGCCATTGTTTTTGCCCATCGTGCCTTTGAAAAAACGATTGAAACTTACCAAACGAACGACATTCCAAGTACTATTCCAGACTGGAACGACGACGGCACAACCCACCCAGAAGAATTGGTTTTGGTAACCGAAATGACTCGTGAATTAGAATCTATCATGAGTAATTACGTGGGAATTGTCCGCACCGACCGCCGTTTAAAACGAGCTTACGACCGTTTAGAACTCATTTATATCGAACACGAAGAACTATACCGTGAATCTAAAATCTCCGTTACCATCTGCGAACTCCGCAACATGATTAACGTAGCCTACTTAGTTATCAAACACGCTATTGCTCAGAAAGATAACAAGGGGTTGCACTATAATTTGGATAATATTGTGGGGTAGAAGAATAAAACTTTCATTAACTTAGTATTTACCAAGCAGACACGAATAAGCGAGAAGAGATTAAACATGAATTTAAACAGCTAAAAATATGTACACGGCTATTATTAATGGTGTTTATGAGAACGGAAAGTTTTTATTAAACGAAATGCCTCCCGCTACTAAAAAATATAAAATTGCAGTAATGTTTGTAGAGGAAGAGAACGAAGTAACTCCACTACCAAAAGGAGTAAAACTCGGAAGTTGGAAAGATAGAAAGTTAACAATACCTGATGATTTTAACGAGCCGTTGGAGGATTTAAATAGTTAAACTATACGCTTCTTCTCATATCAATTTGATTGAAAATGACTAGATTTTGGTGTGATTTCAATAAAAGAAGAGAGCTTATTCGTTTTGATAGGCTCTCTTTTTTTATTTATGACTATTTTACTGCTTCTAGTTCAAGTCTGTGGCTTGGACTTTTGAAGAAAATATATTGTTATACCCATATAAAGTGGTCAACGACTCTACTCAACTTGTCTAAACCGAAACCAGACAGGTTTTGGAAATCTGTCTGGTTTCAGCAGTTAAAAAAGTAGCAACTAAATATCCTACTTCTTAATCTTTCCTCTCAAAAAGTCCACTAATACTTCCAATCCTTTTTCAAAATGGTCATTATTGGGAATAACAATATCGGCTGATTTTTTGTAGGGTCTAATGTAATTTCGGTAAGTTGGGGTAACGTGGTTTTTCCAACGATACAACACGTCGTCTAAGTCATACCCACGTTCATCGGCATCTCTTTTGATTCGGCGAGCGAGTTTTATTTTGTTCTTGGCATCAATAAATACTTTGAGGTCAAGCTGGCTGGCTACTTCTAAATAATGGAACACAAAAATGCCTTCTACTACCACAATAGGAGCAGGCTTAAAGTGCAACATTTCGGGTGTTCGTTCTTTGTTATTGAAGGTGTATTCTTCCTTAAAAACATCTTGTCCATTTTTCAACTTTTCCACATCTTTCGCAAAAGCGTGGTCATCTATCGACTCAGGTAGGTCGAAGTTTTCAATTCCGTTTGCATCCTTTTTTTGTAAATGAATCGGTTTGTAATAATTATCCTGTGAAATCAAACAGATTTCATGTTCTGGAAAGGAAGCCATTAAACTTTTGAGAAACAGGGTTTTCCCAGAAGCACTACCTCCTGTAATTCCTACTAGGTAGGGTTTGTTGTGAGTGGTCATTGATGAATGATTTTAGCTATTCGTTATCGGCTGTCAGACGTAAACTAGCTCAGTCCATTGCTAACTGATTGCCGAACGCCAATTGCTTTTAAATGACAAAGTTCGTAAAGAATAGAGAAAAAGCATAATATTTTGTGCATTCGGAATGATACTTCATGCCAATAGAAACTTACGCACTATCTTTGTGGTTAAATAACTAGGTCTAGTACTGTGTTTTGCTCAGAAGCGATGACCTTTATTCAAAACGATTATTACACGAATGGGTGATTTACGAATTAACAAAGAAGATATTATTAAAGCCTTGGCTACCGTTCAAGAGCCTGATCTAAAAAAAGATTTGGTAACCCTTAACATGATTAAGGATGTTGAATTGGGTATTGGTGAAGTGCGTTTCACGGTTGTATTAACAACACCTGCTTGTCCTTTAAAAGAGAAAATTCGTCAGGATTGTGAAGATGCTATTCATACACACGTAGATGCGGATTTACGAGTGGTCATCAACATGACGGCTGATGTAACGAGTACTCGTTTCAACAGTCAGTTATTGTCGGGCGTAAAAAACATCATTGCCATTTCTTCGGGGAAGGGTGGTGTTGGTAAATCGACAGTAACCGCCAATTTGGCGATGGCCTTGAAACAGTCGGGTGCCAAAGTAGGTATCATTGATGCCGATGTATCAGGCCCTTCGATTCCTGTGATGTTTGGAGCAGAAGATATGCAACCAATGATTCAGCAGGTGGACGGCAAAAACATGATTCAGCCCATTATGCAATACGGAATCAAAATGATTTCGATGGGCTTCTTAACACCAGCAGATAGTCCTGTGCCTTGGAGAGGGCCTATGGCAACGAGAGCTTTACGTCAGTTTTTTGAAGATGCATATTGGGGCGAGCTAGATTATTTATTAATCGACTTACCTCCAGGCACTTCCGACATTCACCTTTCGTTAGTGCAGTTAGTGCCAGTTACGGGGGCGGTCATTGTTACGACTCCTCAAAAAGTGGCATTAAGTGATGCTACTAAAGGTTTAATGTTCTTCCGTCAGGCACAGATTAATGTTCCTGTATTGGGAATCATCGAGAATATGGCGTACTTTACACCAGAAGAACTCCCTGATAATAAATACTATATCTTCGGGAAAGACGGTGGTAAGCAATTGGCAGAAAAGTATGAAACCAATCTGTTGGGTTGTATTCCATTGGTTCAAACGATTAGAGAAGGAGGAGATGAAGGCAGACCTGTTGTGATGACAGAAGGCGTGGTTGCCGATGCCTTCCGTGATGCGGCTGAAAAATTAGCTCAACAAGTGGCAATTAGAAACGCTTCCATGGAAAAAACAAAACCAGTCGAAATAAAAGTGTAACTGAAATTGGAGATTTGTCTTTAGGAATATGCAAGAAGAAATCGTAATAAATCCCTTGAACGAGAAAATCGAAGAGGCTTTAAATAAAATCCGCCCCTACTTAGAAGCGGATGGTGGAAATGTACAAGTAATTGAGCTGACCGAAGATTTAGTTCTTCGAGTGAAGTTCATGGGAGCGTGCAGTTCTTGCTCTATGTCTGCCATGACTTTTAAAGGAGGTATTGAAGACACTATTCGGAGGGAAGTTCCAGAAATTGTAAAAGTAGAAGTGGTTGCGTAAATGACCTAAATATAAGATGAAAGACGATTTTCTAAAATGGAAGTCGTCTTTTCTTTTTCAGCCTTTTTAATTATATTCGATACTCTTAACTTAAATCAGTCACCGCCATGAGAAAACAGATTTGTGCTGAGCTTGTTTTAGAAGCAAAACATGAAAAAAAAATATCCTTTCAAACGATTGCCACCGCCATTGGGCGTGATGTCGTTTGGACAACCGCCGCTTTACTCGGAGAAGCTGCCTGTAATGCCAATGAGGCAAAAATTATTTGCGAGCTCCTCGAACTAGGCACTGACGTGGAGAAAGCCTTACAACAAGCTCCTCCTAAGAAATTAAAACCTTTAATTTAGTTGTATGACAAGACCTCTAACTAAGCATATACAACAACTCCTGTTTGATATTTTCCCGAGCATTCACTTCATATAGAGTTCTAAAATAGGTAGTTTTAAAGATAGAGGGCATTGCCAAAAAATGATGTAAGACTTTTTGCCGACCTTTACAATAAGCCTCGTCGTTATACATTGCATATTCTTTCCTAATTGCTTGCGTATAGCGTTGATAGTGCTTCCATGGTTTTCCAAGAATAGCTAAATCTATATCTGTAAAAAGATTCACATCATTGTTTATACTTTCTTCATGTCCTTTAGTTGCCAGAATTAGTTGTTGGCAGTTGGTAATCAAGGTTGAAGGGCAATTCATAGCTTGTAGTCGCTCTAAAGCAATCAAAGTACTTTGCTCTTCATTATCATTACGAGTAGGTTCATAAACAATATCATGATAGTATAAGGCAAACAAGGCGGCATCTATGTCTTGGAACGAGAGTGTGGATTCCTTAATTTCTTTAAGCATGAAAGAGAGATGAGCTAATGAATGATAATACCTACAGGAACTGCTGTAAGCTACAGCTAGTTCGTCGTAGAAAGCTTGAACTAACTGCTTATTATCCGTATAACGGAGTCCTAATTCTAGAAAGGTTGTTGAAAGTGTAGTGCCAATATTTGTAAAATTCATATCTTGACTGTTTTTAGGTTACTTATCAAGATATGAATTTCTACTGAATATCGCAATATAATAGGGGATTCAGCTCATTTTAAGGCAAGTTATTTAACCAATATACTTTTCTTATTGCTGAGCTCCACTAATTCCCGAATGATTGATGATGGTGTTATTGGTTAAAACACAAGGAGACGAATAAAGAAGTCCTGCAGCAGTGTAAGACCATTTCTTCGTCCCTGTTGTCGCATCTACAGCGTAAAGAATGTAATCTCCGCTGCCTACATAAAGAATATTATTAGCAACAACAGGGGAGCCAAGGATAATTCCACCTGTACCATACTCCCAATTTTGTATTCCAGTTAGTGCATCTAAAGCACGCACTTTACCATCATAACTACCAAAATAGACCATTCCATTGACTACCGTTGGAGACGAATCAATACCATAACTCACAGCGTATTCCCATTTCTTTGTTCCAGTAGCCGCATCAAATGCATACATTTTTTTGTCATTACTACCAATATACACGATACCATTAACGACTGTGGGAGACGATTCGAAATAGCTTGTTCCTGCATAAGACCATTTCTTTACACCAGTAATAGCATCTACAGCATATACTTTATTATCGTATGACCCAAAATAAACAATACCATTTACCACCGCTGGCGATGAATTCACCCAGTCACCTGCTGTAAATTTCCATTTTAAACTTCCTGTAACAGCATCGAGGGCATACACATTGGCATCAAAGCTACCCACATACACAATCCCGTTGACTACGGTTGGCGATGATTTCACATTTCCACCTGTAGCATAAGTCCATTTTTTAGTTCCTGTGGTCGCATCGATGGCATATACATTATTATCATTACAGCCAACATATACGACCCCATTTACAACAGTAGGTGAAGACTTTATCGTGCCTCCTGTTGTGTATGACCACTTTTTAGCCCCTGTTGCAGGGTTA
>JALRIJ010000529.1 GCA_023255485.1 Flectobacillus sp. | reverse complement strand
GGTTTTGCAAAAAAATACAACGATATTTTGGTTAAAGATAACCTTTTACAAGAAAAGCGATATGCGATTTGTGTGCATGTAGAAAACCGATTCGATACTATTAAAATTCATGTTTGTCCAATGACTAATTATAATTGGGTGAAAGAATTGGGCGAACCTACTTTTGAAGATAGTGTCGGAAGGCGGAAGGTTTATCTGTATTTTCCGCAGCTGGAATACTTGTATCCGAATAGACCAAAAGTAAAGCTAGAGCCTTCTTATTTCTCTAAAACAGATACGCTTATGGGCTGCATGATTAACAGTTTAACGTTCAAGCGATGTGGAAAAGATACGATTGTAAGTTTTACAGAACCAGATGATTCTCCGATAATGGCAAAATTGATTCCACAAATATCACCTCATGTAGAATTTGTACCAATGAAGATAGAGAGGTAAAAACTTATAACTAATTACAAATCAGTTACCATTTGAGTCAAGGTTGCAAATCTTGACTAGCTTCAAACGTATCTAGCCCTTAACCGCTGACGGGGTCGTTGACCGCCGTCAGGGTTAAGGACTAGACACAGGATTGTAAAATCCAGATGGCTTCTTCCATTTCTTTTGCATTCATGGAGGCAAATCCCATTCGGCAAGCGTTTAAGCCGTCGTATGCCGAACCATTGGATAAATAAAGCCCTTTTTTATGAACCCGTTCCGATAAATCCATCAACGGAATACGCTTGTCAAAACTTGCCCAAATCGCCATTCCTCCGTCGGGAATAGCAAAGTTGATGGCATCTCCTAAGGTCTTTTTGAGTAATTCACAAGTCACGTCTCTACGTTCTCGGTAGGTTTTTAGGGCTTTGGTTGTATAGCGTTTTAGCGTTCCATCTTCCAACATATCGGCTAAAGCTAGTTCCAAAATGGTGTCGCCTTGTCTGTCCATGATGCGTCTGTATTTGGCTAATTCATCCACAATAGCAGGATTGGCCACGATATAACCTACTCGAAAAGTGGGGGCAATTCGTTTGGTAAAAGAACCTAGATAAATGACTAATCCGTGTCGGTCGGCACTGGCGAGGGGCAACACAGGGCGATTGGCATAATGATAGTCATAATCGTAGTCGTCTTCGATGATATAAAAACCATACTTTTCTGCCAGAGCCAAAAGTTTAATTCGTCGCTCTGGTTTGAGTGT
>JALRIJ010000528.1 GCA_023255485.1 Flectobacillus sp. | reverse complement strand
ATAATGAGTTGACATTGGCTAACACTGATAAAGAAGGTATGGATGCTGTCTTTGAACAAGAACAGACACTCCTTATCACAAAGGACAAGATGATGAAGCAGAATGACGTCAAAGTTCAGAAAGACCTTTCGAGCTAAGTTTAGATTACTGAGAGTCAGATCAACTAAATCCACACTATCACTCAGAAGCAGTCTGATATTTCCGAGTCTATCTCAGCTTTGCAAAAGCCATTCCTTGAAAAACTAAAGAAACAGGAGTCACAACTTGAGAAAGAAAATGAGAATCTTTTGGAGGAGCATGAAGAATGGCAGGATAAAGTTCGTAAAGCCAAGAAGCAAAACATCGAGAAGCAAAACAAGAACAAACGCCTCGAGAGTGAGATCACCATCTTGAACAACAGAGTTGAGGTGCTTGAGCAAAACATTGAGAGCGTGCTGCTTGATAACTCACAGTAGTTCGAGATGTGTCAGGAAATCGTCCATCAAAACAATTTGAATAGTGACAAAATGATCGAAGATCTTCGAAATGTCTAAAAACAACATTTTGAAATGGAGAACATCAACGAGTCGCTTGAGCAAAGAATCGAGTAACTTAAAGGCTAGAGAGACCTGGCATTATTACTTTAAAAAACAGGACAGGCTGATGAGCTCAAGGCGCATCATGAGGATGCTAACAACATGAAGGCAAAGCTTAGTAGCCAACTGATTGGAACACAGTAATCTTGGTAAGACAAACTCATCGAAAAGATGAGAGACCTTGATGATGCCATGCGCCAGGCATCCGACATCTCAATCAACCTTCAAGTGCAAAATAACATGGAACAGATCCGAACCAAAAACAAAGTTATTGTCGAACTCACACGCAAGAAAGAAGAGTTTGAGTCCAAAAAGTTGAGAGAGATTCAAGATGCAGAGCTACAAGAACTTCAACGAGTCCATGCTAAGCTGATCGAGGAGTACGAGGATATTATCAAGAAAAAGATTGAAATCTTTGCGGACATGATTTAGAACCTTAAGCAGATCTCCGATGCAAACACAGTCAAGATCAATGACGAGCAGGAATTCGCAGACAAGAGGCTTGCAATCGAGATCTGGGAGCGTGACATCTACTAGAAGCAGAGAGTCTGCCTTGATGTCCAGATCGAGATCCAAACAGTTTTGACTCTTATAGAACTTCAGGAACAGTTGA
>JALRIJ010000527.1 GCA_023255485.1 Flectobacillus sp. | reverse complement strand
ATGATAAAGAGGCTCTTGCTTATTTATTGACAACCGATGTGGGCTATATTGGTATTCTTGGCCCCAAAAAAAGGGGACAAAAAATGATAGACGAATTAGCGATTACGGATGAAAAGCAGCTAGCAAAAATTCATTATCCTGTGGGTCTTGATATTGGGGCAGAAACACCCGAAGAAGTCGCTTTATCAATTGTGGCAGAAGTGAAAGCCTTTTTCTCGAAACGTAAAGGCGGAAAATTGAGTTACCGAGATGCAGGAATTCATTAAAGAAGTTAGTTGGTTTCTACCACAGAGTAGCACCGAGTTCCACAGCGAAAAAAACTTTGTGAAACTCTGTGCTACTCAGTGAACCTCCGTGGAACAAAAAGTATACGCTACAAAATTCTGCAGTACCGTAGTAAAAAATCAACGAGAAATTTTCAAGCTTGTACGATAAGCCGTCTCGCCTTCTCCAACTTGTAAGATATAGCTGCCAGACGATAAGTTACTAACATCTATTCGTATTTGGGTATTGCTGATGCGTTCTTGATGAATCGTAAAGGCTTGTCCACTCATATTGAATAAGGCTATCGACTGATTTCCTTTGGCAAAAACATCGGATTCAACGATGGTTTCTAACGAAGCAGGATTCGGATATATCAATAAGTTATTAACGACTTCATTGCTCGTTGCCAGAACAGCATCTGCCCTGAAAATTGGTAAAGGGGTAAAGGTCTTGTCCAGTAACATAGTTTTTACTGCCGCCTCACTAGCACCCATCCAATCCTGTAAAATAGCTGCATATACCTGACGGAAATCATTTTGTAAGGCAATGTTGTTATTAACCAAATTCTTCAAATCAGGGTTTTTACCAATCATTTGTTTTTTAACCGCATTCCCGAAGACAAATAGGGGAGAGGCCCATCCATGGTCGGTACCGTATGTACCGTTCGATATAGCACGTCTTCCAAATTCTGAAAAAGTCATTCCTGCCACCTTGTCTTGCGTGCCTTGTGCTTTGAGGTCGTCCATAAAAGCGGTTATTCCCTCCGAAACTTTTTGCATTAAGAGGGCATGAGAACCAAGTGTGGTATCACTTGTGGTAACTTGTGAAGCATGGGTATCAAAACCTCCGAGTGTCACATAGTAAATTTTTGTTTTAGAACCCCCATGAATTAACCGAGCGACAATTTTTAATTGGTCGGCAAGGGTGTTGTT
>JALRIJ010000526.1 GCA_023255485.1 Flectobacillus sp. | reverse complement strand
CAAAAGTGGTCTGCGAAAACCAACGGTTATCCCAGTTAGGATTAAGGTTCGTTCCTTCCGAAATTTGTCCATCAAACTGAGCTCCAGCCGCATTTGTCCCAAAAACCCAACCGTTTGTTAAATCATTGAAAGGTTCTAAGATTAACCAAAGGTTATCGTTTCGTCCAAAGTTGAAATCTCTTTTTAAAGACTCAACAATGTAGGGAGCAGCTTTTTCTTGGTAATTAACTGCCACAAAATAGAGAAATTTATCGTCGTAAGTACATCGAAATTCTGTTTTACATTGGGCACGAGACGTATCCGCTGGAGTCATCATCCAGAAATTTTCGCCTACCTCACAACGTTGCCATTCGGCATCATCGAGCTTTCCATCTACCTTGATGGCACTCGTGGCTTTTTTGATATGGTATTGGTATTTCTCATTTATTTTCTGAGCGAATAAAGGCAAGCAAATACAGGTTAAAAGAACAAAGAGTAGTGTTTTTTTCACTGAATAAAGATGGTTAATGATGATGAATAATTGAGTTACAAAGGTACACTAAGTAAAAAAACTGCTTGTCATTGTCTGTATTTTATCAATAAATGATGGTATATTTAACCTTCTGGCAACCAGTCAGAAAGCCAACTGGCAATTTATTACGTCGATACCTTTTACGAACTAACGTCCATTCCATGAATAATACGCTTTCTGTTGCTTCGTTTAACCTCATCCTCCATGCAGCCCAACAAAAAGGAGCTGATTATGAATTGTTGTGTCAAAAAGTAGGGTTGCATCCTGAGATGTTACAGAATCCAGACGCTCGCTTGCCCATTAGTCAGGTACAAACCCTTTGGAAAGAAGCCGTTGAACTCACGGGTGACAATTACCTAGCCTTATCGTTAGGCGAAAGCATTAACACCATGTCTATCGGAATTTTGGCTTATGTCATGATGCACTGCCCGACTTTAGGAAAAGCCCTAGAAAAACTATGCCAATATCAGGATATTGTTTGCGATGCTTCTAAAACAAGCGTAACGGTTAAAGGAGAAAAAGCAACCCTCAGTTTGGTACAATTAAGCGAACAAATTCGTTACCCTCGTTATGCGTATGAGTCCGAATTGTCGATTTATTATCAGGCTTCCAAGCAAATGACCGATAAGGTTTTTCACTTGCAAGAAGTACATTTTAGTTATGCTTCCCCTTCGGAAGACATTCGTATCTATCAACGTATTTTTGA
>JALRIJ010000525.1 GCA_023255485.1 Flectobacillus sp. | reverse complement strand
CCGTCGATGCCGTATTGCACGGCAAAGCCACCAGCAACGGCGGTCAGCAAGTGGCGCACAATCGCCGAAATCATCGTTGCGTTCATTTCCATTCTCCGGTTTTCATTTGTTCGGCAAGACGCTTTGCCCTGGCCGGCGTTTGCGTTGCCCACTTGCTTTTGAGCATCTGCTCAGCAGCTTCGCTGTACTTGCCAGCGGAGATGAGCGCAAGCGTGGATTTGAAGCCAAGCAATCCAGCAGTGCCGAGCTGAAACGCCATATTGATCAGCGCACCGCGCCTGGCTTCATCCAGTCGATCAAACCACGGCAGCGCCTTTGTCAGCGCTTGCACCCGGTCGTTGATGTCATTGCGCAGCAGGTAGTCGATTTCATCCGGTCGCAGCCCTGCACCGGGCTTGCGCGAGTCGATCAGGCGACCAACACCAATGGTCAAGAAGTCCATTGAATCTTTGTAGGCCGTAGCCTGGGTGCCCTCATCGCGCCGCAGTTGCGCGGTCAGTTGCTCGATCATACAAACAACCTCCACCAGTTGCGCCACCAAGAAAACAGCATTGCGTAGCCAATAGGGTTCATCTCGTCACCTCAGCAAATGGATTTTGTCGTTGAACCACAGGTAGGCACCAACCGCCAGCGATCCAATGATCCACATCAGCTTGTTTATCACGCTGCGGCCTACCTGCTGATAGACCTGCTGCGTGATGCGGTCGATGGCCTTGTCAGCCGCCCGACTGGCGATTTCCTCGATTTGGTCATGTGTCAGCAATACGGATTGCCTGCGCTCTTGCTCTGTCATTGTGTATTGCTTTCTGCCGCGCGGGCCTCGATCTCGTAGGGGTTGTTCCAGTAGCCGTGGCGCAGGGTCCACCAGGAGTATTTGATGGCGAACAGCAGCCGCCCGTCGCGCTCAATCTGCTCAAGGTGCGCCCGCTCGTGCCGCAGCAGGCGATGGTTGTGCTCTTGTCCGGGCAGGACGTAGATCACGCGCCAGAAGCTGGTCCAACCAAGGAAGCCGGCCTGGCGCATGAGCCAGGCCAGCAGACCTGTGGTAGTTTTTATTGTGTGCATTTCGGTTAGGTCGTGGTGATGCTGTACGACTGCAGATCGCCGCGCCCTGCCGCCGTGAATTTCAGCTGGCTTGTGCCTGCGCCCGTGATGGCAAGATCGGTGAAGGCGGCCACCCCTGCGACGGCGGCTTTGCGAACCGTGCCGCCCAACGCGCCCGTGCC
>JALRIJ010000524.1 GCA_023255485.1 Flectobacillus sp. | reverse complement strand
GAAGTATATTATAAGTTCCCGAAGAAAGGCGTAGACGGCGAAACTATTTATGTCACGGGTTCACACTTGGTAGAAGATGCGGATGGTAAATTTATCCAAGTGAAGAACCATCCTGATGCTGTAATCGCTAAAAATAAAAAGGTGAAGTGGTTTAGTTGTTTAATTACGGATGACCATAAAATGAAGATTGGCGATATGATGTTTTGGGATTGGGAGGATGACGAGCATTACAAAAATAAATTTTAAGGGTGTATGATTTTTATTTTGTGGTATGATTTTTCTTAACATATTATAGATTTTCTTTATCTATAATATGAGCACTGACATTTATGATGCGTTTGGCCATAACTATGAACAAGAATTACAAAAAAAGAGTGATACTTTTGTGCCACTTGGTTCAAAAAAACCCAAGGCAAATACTATCAGATTTTCGCCGATTGCAGTAGTAAAATCTGAACAACCCAAAAATATAGGCAAACCAATAATACCTGTGCAATCTAGAAAGACCAATGCATCTCCTTCCACGATGACTGCTATGTATGGAATAAGAGGCACATCGCCCATTATAGCATATGACCGCGATTTAGGCCGTCCCTTTAGTCCGATTGAAGTAAATACTAGTTTGGGTTTGGGACGCGCTTCCAATAATATGTTTAAACCAATTGCGCAAAGGCTGGCACCTATTGAACGTTCAGCAACACCAAATAGAGGTTCACCTACTACATACATGGAATACAAAAGGTCGTTGGCAACCGATGTAAACGACGATGATGATTGGGGTTTTCATGACAAACGTTTCAGGGGTGGCAAGAAACGAACTCGCAAGGCACGTTCACGTTCTGTGCGAAGAAAGCAAACTAAAAAGTCCTATTCACGGCGATATCGGGGTAGAAAGAGTCGTCGTTAAAAACAAATATTATCATATTTAGGAAGTCGTGAATCCTGTCCATAAATGTCTAATGGCGTAAATATCAAATGAGATTATTTGATATTTATAGTTTAATGAGTGGTTCTTTTATTATTAACATATTATATGGATAAACCTATTCTAGAAAGTGCAAGAAAAATAAAAAATTTATATAAGAATTTATCATATTTTGACCAATATGGAACATCTATCATAATATGTATTGTATTGTTAACCATTTTATTCTGGATTCATGGTTATTATACCATTATGACAAATGTCCAACCAATAAAAGATAATTGGCTTAAATATAGGTGAAACCCAAAAGTAA
>JALRIJ010000523.1 GCA_023255485.1 Flectobacillus sp. | reverse complement strand
TGTTGAACTGTGCAGCGATAAACGTCAACCCGCAGTACGCATCTGGAATAGTCATTTACAGAGAGCCAACATCCACTTTCAGCTATCCAATTGGTAACGTAGAAATTAACAACCCTGAAATAATTGACAACAGAGCCACAAACAAAATGCCGCGCGGAATGTATTTTGTTGACGGCAAGGTTGCCAATAACATCGATGGCGTCTACGTCAACAACCCGATAAAAATTTCCGGCACGACTTCTGGCGGAGCAAACTCCATGCGAGACAAGATTCGGGCTCAAAGCACCATCAAGGTTACTGACAATAACGAAATTTGCTACGAAAGCCAATCTAGTACGTCTGCATTTACGACAATGGTGCAGGATGCTGTTTATACGGTTGTTGATAATAGAGGTGCAACGCCAGCATCAACTGTGACTTATACTTTACCAGCATTGTTTAACAATGACAAACCAGTCAAATTTAACGCTGTTGCGACCAACGCAACGCTGCGAATCACGCCGCAGGCTACAAAATCAATTCTGCCGTTATCAGCAGTTGCTGGAAAATACATCCAAAGCAGTGTTGCTGGATCTTCTGTAAAAATCAAATACGATGCTGCATCTGGGCAGTTTTTTATAGATAGCATGACCGGAACTTGGACCGTGGAGCCTTAATAATATGAAAATAGTTACGGCAAATGGATTTTTATCTTGGCCCATGCGCGCCTGCAAATTCGATGGATGGGCCAGCTTCTGGCGCACCATCTACGTCCTGCCAGGCTTCGAGAACGACCAGCGCCTGCTGCACCACGAGCGCAAGCATCTGGAGCAGATAGAGCGCGACGGGCGGCTGCTGTTTTCCATCAAGTACCTGTGGTGGCTTTGCCGGAACGGTTACAAAATGTGTCACTACGAGATAGAAGCCCGCGCGGCGGAAAGCAAGACGAAATGACAGAACAAGAGCGCAGGCAGTCCGTATTGCTGACGCATGACCAGATTGAGGAAATAGCCAGCCGAGCGGCTGACAAGGCCATCGACCGCATCACGCAGCAGGTCTATCAGCAAGTAGGCCGAAGTGTCATCAATAAGCTGATTTGGATCATTGGCTCGCTGTCGGTCGGCGCTTACCTCTGGTTCAACGACAAGCTGCATCTTTTGAAGTGAGGACGAAATGAACCCGATTGGATATGCAATGCTGCTTACTTGGTGGCGCAACATCTGGAGGCTGTTTGTATGATTGAGCAATTGACCGCACAACTTCAGCACCGTCT
>JALRIJ010000522.1 GCA_023255485.1 Flectobacillus sp. | reverse complement strand
TGTAATCAGTAAGTCTAAAATAAAGCTTTTTATGTTCCATCCAAAATTAGGGGAAGTAGTATTTTTCAACCAAAACTGACTATAATACGGAAATGGGAAGCCGATGTTCATGCTTGTCCGTTCTATTTCAAAAAAAGGAAGTATTGGAATTATAACGTTTAAGAAAGAAATGGTACAGAATGTAAAAAAAGTACAGGTGAAAGAAATTAAAAGGTATTTCATAGAAAAGTAATTGTTAATTGGATACTAAAATAAATTAATAATTCTCAGACTATCAATAAATTAAAATCTTCCCTAGAATTTAACCCTCAATGAAAAAAATATTAATACTTCGTGGTTTACCCGCAAGCGGGAAATCCACTTTTGCTAGAAATTTATTAGATAGTAATCCTCATGCTTGGAAACGCCTCAATAAGGACGAGTTAAGGGCGATGTTGGATAACTCGGCTCACAGTATTCCGAACGAGAAGTTTGTGGAACGAATGCGTAATTATATGTTAATCGAGGCTTTGAAGGAGGGTAAACACGTGGTGGTAGATGATACGAACCTTGCTGAAAAGGGGCTGGAACGCCTTACGTCTTTAATTCAAAAATATGTTAAGGAGTCGGGCGATAAGGTGCATGTTGAAATCAAGGATATGGGAACTTCGTTGGAGGACTGTTTGGAACGTGATGAAAAACGGGAGAAAAAAGTGGGGCGAGAGGTGATTATGCGAATGCACCGACAACATATTTTGAAAAACGAACGTGGCCCTCATTACCAAGAACAAGACGATACGCTTCCTCCTGCTATTATTTGTGATTTGGATGGTACGTTGGCCATTATCAATGATCGAAATGCCTTTGATGCGAAGAGTTGTGAGCGAGATTTACTGAATATTCCTGTGGCTGAAATCGTAAAAACGTATCACCAAAAGGGTGTTAAAATTATCTTGATGACAGGGCGAGAAGATAATGCTCGTAGTCAAACGACTAATTGGTTAATCTATAATCGGATTCCTTATAATGCCTTGTATATGCGTGCTTCGGGTGATATGCGGAAAGATGCGGTTGTCAAACGAGAGCTGTATGAAAAGCATGTCAAAGACCAATTTTATATCCATTTTGTACTGGACGACCGAAATCAGGTGGTTGATCTTTGGCGTTTGGAATTGGGTTTGCCTTGTTTACAGGTAAATTATGGAGATTTTTAAGAGTGGGCAATTGCCGTTGGTTGTGTCTTCACAACCAACGGTTAAAGTTTTTACGTTAATTAATCCTTCTTTTTTTG
>JALRIJ010000521.1 GCA_023255485.1 Flectobacillus sp. | reverse complement strand
CCATTCTTTTTCAAACATCATAAGATATTTTGCCAAATATGTAAGTGTACAATAGGTACGCGTGCAAGAGCACTGGATTTGCATGCAAATACGACCAAACACATAGCTAACTTATTATTGCTTTTCAGGCCGCAAACGAGCAGTGTAAAACAGAACAATTTCAGAAGCGAAGTGGCCAGTTAAATACTTTCAGAAGTCCGTGCGCTAAAGAGTTCGGTAGACAAATTTAGCACAACCTTATCTTAGCAGCATAGTACAACAACTTCCAATTACTTTCAGGGCACTATACAGAGCTCAAGTCCCGCTAAAAGCGAGGTTGTCCAAAACAATTAATTGTAAACTCCTAAGGAGGATACCACAAAAATAGCAGAACGTCTTCAAGAGATGTTAGATGCTGACACGTATCATTTAGATTCGGTGCTCCCTAAGGCAGCTATAGCGGATTTTGCGTAGTAGCGCAAGATAAAACATAACAAAGCTGTATTGGACGCTGGTGTTCTAGCTAAATTGAACGACATATTTAAGGGTGTTCAAGAAAACACAAGGAAAGGTTACATCAACAGCATAATAAATCTTCACATTTATTATCTATCAGTTGATCGTCTCCCTAAAAGTAAGATTATGTACTACGTAAGGTCAAAAGGAGCTAATTAAAATGTGCTAGTGGGCGCTGTTAAAAGTTTCTTTTTAGAGACACAGGGCTGGAGTTTTCCGGGACTAAAAAACAAGCAAGGTGAAAAATACACAAAAGAAGTGTATTCAAAGAGCAAACTTCTGGAAGCTTTAGATGCTATCAAAAACAATAAACAAGCCTACATTCTTTTACTAATGTCTTGTTGTATCGGTCTTAGGTCTGTAGAGTTTAATCGGATCAAGTTCAAAGACGTTCAAAGCGAGAAAGGAAAGAAAAGATAGCCAGACAATTATTACATCGTGTACAGACTTGCTAAGCAGTCGCAGACCAGGGAACTTAAAACTTACATTCCAAAGAAACTCTTTGATGAAATTAAGCTCTACGAGAAGTAAAGAACTAACTTCGAGTACATCTTGTTAGATAAAGAAACCTCGGACGCGTTTGCAGGTGACTAGTTTCAAAAGATTATTAGAAACGCTTTCAGAAAGGAGGTTAAAAACGGGTACACTGGAACTGTTCCCACAATCCACGGTGTCAGAAGGACTGTTTGCACCCACCTTTTCAACATTTCAGACAGAAAATACGAAGCTGTCTAATAGTTTATCGGTCACACGAACATTGCTACTACAAGGAAACACTAC
>JALRIJ010000520.1 GCA_023255485.1 Flectobacillus sp. | reverse complement strand
AAATTAATCAAACTATGTTTTCTACTGTTTCTATTTGGTTAAATCTGTCGGAGTGCTTAATCCAAAATCCATAACTCACCATTACAACTTTCGAGTATTCTATATCGATTTTTCCTTTTGAATATAAGCTCCCTGTCTTCAGGGAGCTTTTTTTAAACAACAAACTCCATTATGATGTTTCAAAAAATCACGTGTATCACCTTTTCTTGCTTGTTTAGTTTAGCAGCTTTAGCTTGTAAGACGAGCCATACAACAACCAGCACAACGCTTGCTGTTGACCAAGAAGCCCCTAAAGATTCGGTGGCAGAACGAATGTTATTGTATCAACGTGACAATGGTGGATGGCCGCAGCCAGGTGGCGACCCTATCAATTATGAGAAAGTCCTTTCTCCAGAACTGAAAAAAACATTGCTCTCAGAGAAAAAAGTCTTTGATACGACCATCGACGATAAAGCAACTACTAGAGAAATCAACTGGTTAGTGACCGCTTATAAGAAAACAAAGAATCCAGCCTATATCAAAGCGGCAGAAAGAGGGATTGCTTACTTAATCGAAGCTCAAAATAAAGTAGGAGGATGGGGACAGTTTTTCCCTGATACCAGTGGCTATCATAAACACATTACCTATAACGACAATGCCATGATTGACGTAATGACCGTAATGAAACGTACTGCCGACGGACTGGGAGATTTTACTTATGTGGATAAAAACTTAGTTCCGCAAGCTAAAAAAGCAATGGACAAAGGAATTCAGTGTATTCTGAAAACTCAGTACGTTCAACATGGAAAATTAACTGCATGGTGTGCTCAACACGACCGAGTAACCTTATTGCCTGCCAAAGCTCGTAAGTTTGAATTGCCTTCGTTGAGTGGTAATGAATCGGTAGGAATCATTAATTTCTTGATGGATATTAATAATCCATCTCCTGAAATTAAGAAATCAATCAATGCCGCAGTGGCTTGGCTGGAGTCTGTTAAGCAAGTAGGAATTAAAGTAGTTGAAGTAAAAGACCCGTCTCAGCCAAGAGGGAAAGATCGTATTGTAACGCAAGACCCAACCTCAACTATCTGGGCAAGATTCTACGATTTAGATACCAATAAGCCTTTCTTCACAGGACGTGATAGTGTACCAAGAGCAAATCTTGCAGACATCGAAAACGAACGTCGTGCAGGGTACGCATATTATGGAAGCTGGCCAGCCAAATTATTAGCAACCGATTACCCTGCTTGGCTTGCTAAATGGGGTAAATAGAACAGTTTTTTAGTGAGTAATGCGTAA
>JALRIJ010000051.1 GCA_023255485.1 Flectobacillus sp. | reverse complement strand
ACCTCCTGATAACAGATACACAATTAACAGATATACAGTTAACCAATAACATTTTCAACCAAGAACCGATAACTCGTTTTAGAGTCAAATTTTTCTCCTACTTTCAGTACGGTACTCGGGAAATGGGGATGGTTGGGTGAGTCTGGAAAATGTTCTGTTTCTAAGCATAAGGCAATGCGTCTTTTGTAATTAACGCCTAGTTTTCCTGTTAGTCTGCCGTCTAGGTTATTGCCTGTGTAAAACTGCATCCCGGGTTCGGTTGTTCTGACTTCAATCACTCTACCCGAAGTTGGTTCCGAAACTCGGGCTACCAAATCAGTGCCATTGGTTAAATGCGTATCAAATACATAACAATGGTCAAAACCTCCTGCTCTTGTTAGTTGTTCATGAGGAGCGTCAATGACCTTACCAATAATTTGCGGGTTTCGCAAATCAAAAGGAGTTTCGGCTACGTCCATTAGTTCTCCTGTTGGAATGACCGTCTCGTCGATGGGAACAACTTGCTGTGCCATTAGTTGAACCTCATGTCCCAAAATATCATCCTTGCAATTACCTGTTAAGTTAAAGTAACTATGTTGCGTAAGGTTAACAATCGTGGTTTTATCGGTTGTTGCCTCGTAACGAACACTAAACTCGTTATTTTCATGAAGCGTATAGGTTATTTGTACGTGCAAATTCCCTGGGTATCCTTCTTCTCCGTCTTTTGCCAAGTAACTCAAGACAAGGCTTGCTTCTGTGTCATTAGCGGAGGCACTCACAACGGACCAGACCACTTTGTCAAAACCTTTTAATCCTCCGTGTAAGTGATTCCCTTTGTTTTGTGCTACTAGTGTATAGTCTTGTCCTTCTAAACTAAATTTTCCTTTGGCAATACGATTGGCAAAGCGACCTGCTACTGCTCCGAAAAAAGGGCTGTCTTTTTCATATTCTTCGAGGGTATCAAAGCCCAAGACAATATCTTCAACGAGTCCATTTTTGTCTGGACAAAGAATCTTGGTAATGATACAACCGTAATTCATTATTTGAAATGCTAATCCACGATTGTTTTTTAGCGTAAACAGTGTTACGGTTTCTCCCGAACGGCTAGTTCCAAATAGTTTTGATGAAATATGCATGAAATGATAATGTTAAATTTTGGATTTTGAATTTTGGATTCTGAATTTTGAATTATCGGTTAGCTGATTAAATGCTGAGTGTTAGATTTTGAATCGTCTTTTCACAACATCCAAAATTCAAAATCCAACATCCAAAATCACTATCCCTGTTTTACCAGAAAAGGACGTACACCAACACAAATAAGCCGATAATGGCAATTGCTCCTGCTTGGAAAGATTTGGTGACTTTAAACCACTCTCTTTTTACTTCAAAAGCATTCGGATGATCTTTTCCTTTTAAGAATAGGTAACTCATGCCTATTTGTACAAGCACACATACCCAGAAAGTCGTTGCCATTCTGTTTAAGAAAGGCATATCTGGGAAATAAATTTCTAAGAAAGCCGAAAGAGCCACACTCAAGATAGCAGCCACAAACGCTCCTTGTGAACTGTTCTTTTTCCAGAAGAAGCCCAATAAGAAAATAGACAAAATCCCAGGAGAAACATAACCTGTATATTTTTGGATATACTCGTAGGCTTGTCCAAGATTTTTTAACTGAGGGCTAATCAATAGGGCAATAGCGAAGGCAAAAACGATAGCAATACGGCCTACCCAAATAGTGTTTTTATCTGATAGATTAGGGTTGATAAACTTTTTATGAATATCCAATACATAAATGGTAGAAATACTGTTGGCTTTTCCTGCCAAACTCGCCACAATCGCTGCTGTTAATGCTGCAAAAGCCAATCCTTTTAAGCCAACAGGCAATAAGTTCAGTAGGATAGGATAGGCATTATCGGGTTTCACGATGCCGTTTTGAGTAATCCCATTCACAATGGCTGGTTCTGCATTTTCTTGAAAAATTACATACGCCGCTAAACCTGGCAAAACCACAATAATTGGCATGAGCATTTTGAGAACCCCTGCAAATAAAAGCCCACTTCTTGCTGTTTTTATATCTGCTCCTAGAGCTCTTTGGGTAATGTATTGGTTACAACCAAAGTAGTTAAGGTTATTAATCCATTGACCACCAATCAAGAACATCGCAATGCCTGGTAATTGCTTGTAGGCATCAATAAAGCCCCCTTTTCCATCATGTACTTGATATTGATTAGGTGTAAAAATCATGTGTAAGTGGCTGTCCGCTTTGGCTTTTATCAACGAAAGCCCTTCCAACATACCGCCTCCTGTACCCACTTTGTTCGATAACAATTCAAGAGCCAAATAAGTAGTGGCTAACCCTCCAAAAATTAAACAAACTACCTGAATAACGTCGGTATAGCCAATCACTTTCATACCTCCTAAGGTAATGATAATCGCAAAAACAGTCAGGAAGCAAGCACAAGCCATAAAACTAATGCCCGTCATTTTTTCAAGACTTAGTCCGCCCAAATAGATAATCGAAGTAAGGTTAACGAATACATAGAGGAACAGCCAAAAGATAGCCATCATTGTCGCCAATTTGTCGTTATACCGCTTAGAAAGAAATTGAGGCATGGTATAAATCTTATTATTCAGATACATGGGTAGAAAATAAGTAGCCACGATGAGTAATATCACCCCTCCAAAAATTTCATAGACTGAAATGGCAATTCCCAATTGAAAGGCTTGTCCACTCATACCAATAAACTGTTCTGCGGAGATATTCGAAGCAATGATTGATGAACCGATAGCCCACCATGTTAAAGAGCCTTCTGCCAAAAAGAAGTCCTGACTATTGTCCGACTTATTGCCTTTGTTTTTGTAAACCCAATAGCCATACGTGGCAACTACTACGAAATAGATAAAAAATATCACATAGTCGAGCCTTTCTAATCCAAGTGTCATAAAGAATAAAATTAAGGGATAAAAATTTATTTGAGACTGATAACTTTTAGGAAACTCAAAGCCCAATCGATTAAGTTTGAACAATTAGTTGAATTTCTTTGTCAAAACTAAGAACAAAAAAAGTGCTATCCGTCATATCCTGTAGGGTAAAATTGATAAAAAGTAGCTATTTTGGTGATTTTTATCATGAAAATGTGGAGTAAATGAGAAACTAAAAAAGGGAAACTCAGTTTGTCTTGAGTTTCCCTTTTAAATTACTTAGTGGTTATTACAGTGGTTGATTGTAATTGGCTAAAAATTACCAAACGATGGTTGCCACAGCTCCTGCTGGTAGTGATACCGTTGCCATTTTGTCTGCTTGTTTTACATTAATATCCATACTTACATTTTTATCATTTTCGATAATGATTACTTTTTTTCCCGTAGGGGTCATAAATGCTACATTGGGTAAATTACTATTGCTGTTACTCTCAATTCTTTTTGAACCTGTGGGAACAAACTTCGAAGCATGAGCGATGATATAGTAACTTACATTACGTGTAATACTCGCCCCCGCAATGGTCAGTGCTCCTTTACATTCGGTACAGCCCCCAGGCGTGTGAGGTTGAAAATTGGCATCGTTTGCTAAATTCCATTCTAAAGCAACTTTACTCCAGTTTTTGACAGAACCAATCACTACATTCTTGACATGCCACTGTAAATCTCCCGCAAATGATCCTTTCGAGGAGGTCCATTGTTCTGTAAAGTAAAGGTTTTTGTTGGGATGCAGTAGGTGGACTTTTGATAAAGCACTAATGTCGCCTGCATAAAGGTGAAAGGCTGAGCCGTCAATGTAAGGATTGGCTTCGTTGTCGTTCAACACATTGATAGGGTAGTCTGGATTGTCGCAGTTATGATCCCAAACGATAATTTTGGTTTGGATGTTTTGTTTACGGAAAAGTGGCCCTAAATTATTTTTTACAAAATTGGCTTGGTCTAAAAAACTCATCACCATACTTGGATTATTTCCGCCGTGTTGTGGCTCATTCTGTAGCGTAAGGGCATCAATAGTGATTCCTTCTTTTTTCATTTCAGTAATGTACTTGGCTAAATACTGAGCATAGGTTTGATAGTAGGCAGGGGATAAGTTTCCACCGATTGACTTGCCATTCGTTTTCATCCAAACAGGTGCCGACCATGGGCTTCCCATGATTTTAATAGAAGGATTAATTTTGATAATTTCTTTTAAAATCGGAATTAAGTATGCTCGGTCGGGGTCTAAACTGAATTTGTCTAAAGCCTCGTCGGTTTGTCCACTGGCTAAGTCATTGTAACTAAACACGTTTTCATCTAAATCAGATGCTCCAACGCTGATTCTGAGGTAACTAATTCCGATGGAGTTGGCGTTTTTTCCAAAAAGTTCGTTTAATAGATTACTTTTATCAGTAGCACTTAATTGTCCAATTAACTTGGCACTTCCTCCTGTTAGGGTAAAACCAAAGCCGTCGATGCTTTGAAGTTCTTGGGTTGTATCTACTTCTATGGTTGGGTTGGTACTGATACTTTTTAAGAATGCAATATCACCTTGTTTCTGTAACAAGATAGATTGGTCTGAGCTAGTAACCCAGTAGCTGAGCACTGGGTTTCCCGTCGAAACGGGAGTAGTAACAACAGGTGTTTGGGGCGACACATTAGTCGTTACGGATTTAACATCACAGGCCCAGATTAAGAATAAAACAATGGTTTGGATTACAGAACGCATAAAGAGTCTAAGTTGAGATGATGGCAGGAAAAGAAGTAGCGTCTCTTTTCCTGCCTTACTAATTCAAAAGAGGAGGAACTTAGTAATTGGGATTTTGCTTGATTTTTGTATTTTCTAACTCTTTGAACGGAATTGGGAGTACTTCATTTTTCCCTGCTTTAAAGCCTCTACTTGCTAATACCGAAGCTGCTTTACCTGTTCTTACTAAGTCAAACCAGCGATGTCCTTCGCAAGCAAGTTCTAAACGACGTTCATTGGCAATGGCATTTAAGGATACAGGAATTGAGGGTAAACCCACTCGTGAACGAACCGCATCCAATAATGCTTGAGCTCTCGCTCCCGTACCTCCCAAGGCTTCTGCTTCCATTAAATAGGTATCAGCCAATCGAATAAGGTATGAGTTTTGACGGAAGTTTAACTCAATATTGCCCAATCCCGTTGAAACATCCGATTGTTTAGGCATAAACTTATTGATAAAGTAGCCTGTATCTTGGTAAGCCGAAATATAATTGATTTGTTTGGCCGCTTTTAAAGCCTTTGCATCTAAAATAGTGGCAGCAAAACGAGGGTCATTTTTAAGTACATCATACAAGTCTTGTGTAACAGGGTTGAATGCCCAACCTCCTGAATAATAGGCAGGTGCAGTAGAACCTGCTGGTCTGGTTAGCGTTCTTGGCCCAATCATCTGTACAACGGTATTACCTTCGTCAGTACCCGAACCCCAGTTACCCCAACCTGCGTTACTCGCACTCGTATGCGTCACCTCTATGATTGATTCGCTGTTAAACTTGTTGGAGGAATCCCATAAATCAGCAAATTTACTTAGTAATTTATAGCCGTAAGGGTTATTCCCACCCGGTGTTCCGTTTACGATAGCCAATTGAGCAGCCGCCTCGGTCAACTTATTGTCATACAAATAGACTTTTCCTAATAAGGCTTGAGCTGCCCCTTTCGTTAAACGTCCCGCTTCGGTAGCCGGTACTGTCGTAGGCAATACAGGAATTGCCTCGTTTAAGTCTTTCTCAATTTGAGCATAAATCGCCGATGGGTCAGCCTGAATAACATTATAAATGTCAGACGAGGCAAGAGGCGTAATAATTAAAGGAATATTCTTGAACAACCTTACTAAGTTGAAATAATATAAGGCTCTTAACGCCTGTGCTTCTCCTGCATAACGAGCTTTTAAAGACGCATCCATCGGGATATTAGGCAATTTCGATAATAGAAAATTAGCTCTAAAAACACCCTGATAGTGGTCGCCCCAAAAACTAGAAGGAATGGTTGTTGGGCTAATCGTATAGTTGGAAAAACTTTGTAGGCCTATTCCATCGGTAGCACCGCCACCCCCTGCAACGTGGTCGTCAGAGCCTGCATTGAGCATGGTAATCATGTTTTCAAAACCACCAGAGTTTTTTCTCATAACATCATAAACGGCTACTAACCCTGCAAATGCTTCTGACTGATTGGTATAATAACTGGCTTCTAAACTGCTTCCTTTGGGTAGTACCTCCAAATAACTAGAGCTACACGAAGAAGAGATAACAGAAGTCGCTAATGCAATAAGTATGTAGTTGAATGGATTCTTTTTCATCTTGTTGAATTATCTTAGAATTTTAAATTAGCACCAAATTGAAGAGAACGAGCTTGAGGATAATAGCCTCTATCAACTCCGAAAATACTTCCTCCAATTTCAGGGTCATAGCCTGTATATTTGGTTAGGGTTAGTAAGTTTTCTGCCGTGATGAACAAACGTAGTTTGCTCGCTCCAATTTTATTGACAAGCTTCGTTGGGAGGGTATAACCTAATTGAATGATTTTGAAGCGTACAAAATCTCCGTCTTCTAAATAGAAATCTGAAGCCTTTCCGAAGTTACCATTCGTATCATTATTGGTAAGTCTTGGATAGCTGTTTGAAGTACCTTCTCCTGTCCAACGACCAAGTACTTTTGTTTGGTAGTTTGCATTGAGAATATCTAAACGACGTAGTCCTTGGAAAATCTTGTTACCGCCAGAAGCCTGAGCAAAAATCATACAATCGAAGTTTTTATAGTCCATGGTAATATTCAAACCGATGGTATATTTCGGCAATCCATTACCCAAGAATGTTTTATCATCGTCATTAATGATGCCATTTCCGTCAGTATCAACCCATTTAAAATCGCCTGGTTTGGCATTAGGTTGAATAACATTTCCATCAGCCGTTTTGTAAGCACTTACTTCTGCCGCATTTTGGAAAATACCTGCTGTTCTGAACCCAAAGAAGGCATTGTAAGGTTGCCCTACTTGTGTTCTTGTAATTGAACCCATCGACTGGAAGCCAGCAGCTCCTGAGGTAATAAAATTGATACCATTACCCAAATACGTTACTTCGTTTGTTAAGAAAGACACGTTTCCGTTGGTCGCAAAATTAAAGTCACCAAAGCGTTTTCTATAACTAAGTTCTATTTCAACCCCTCTATTCTCCATATCAGCAACGTTTCCAACAGGACTACTCGTTGCTCCTACATACCCAGGTAAAGCAATGGTTTGTAAGATACCTGAAGTCTTTTTACGATATACTTCCAATGTCAAGGTTAAGTTGTTTAACAAGCTAGCATCTATCCCGATATTGGTTTGAGCTGTTTCTTCCCATTTTAAATCAGGATTAGAAGGAGCACTTGGACTAAAGCCTGTAGAAATATCCACCCCACCTGTTCCGTAAGTATAATTTCTACCTCCTACGATGGTCGATAAATAACCGAAATTAAGAATGGCATCATTTCCTGTAACTCCGTAACCACCACGTATTTTGAGCGATTTTACTACCGTATTTTCTTTCCAGAAACCTTCATTTGATACGACCCATCCCGCAGAGAAAGAAGGGAAAATACCATATTGGTTATTGCCTCCGAATCGAGAAGAACCGTCTCTACGAATAATCCCTGTGAACAAGTATTTTTCCTTGAAATCGTAAGTCAAACGACTGAATAAAGACGTAACACGGTGTTCTGTTCCTGTATAAGCACTTCCTGTACGTTGTGCCGCAGGGAGGGAGAAGTTAAACGAAGCATCGTCGTAAGTATTCACAGGTAAGTCCGAATACGTAATGCCTGTACCACTCGAAATGTTATCAATATACAGTCCTTGACCTATCAAAGCACTAATATGGTGTTGATTTACCTTTTTCGTGTATAGTGCGGTGTTTTCTATATTCCAGCCTAATCCTGTATTGGTGCCTCTGCTCAAGGTGTTTTTTGCAGCTCCCGAAGTCGCACTTAGATAATATTTTGGCGTAAAAAAGTCACCACCCCAATAAGATAGCTTTGCTCCAATCGTACTTTTAAATTTAAGGTTGGCGATAGGAGTGACCTCAAGGAAGGCATTCCCTACAAAATCATCTGAAGAGTCAAAATTACCTAAACGTATTTGCTGATACGCAATAGGGTTAGTCATTTCTTGCCCAACGATAGAGGAGATTCCATAAGGTCTTCCTTGGCTATCTCTTAACACAGGGTTGCTTGTATAAATCGTAGAAGCTGCGGCTGTTGGGTCAGTTACTACCAAAGGAGTAATTGGGTCAAGGTTGATAGCAGAACTCAATGGCCCGCCAAATTCACTGTTGGTATTGCCGAGTCCAACTGTTTTTTGATGTGAGTAAGCCAAGGTTTGCCCAAGCGTAACATACTTAGAAAGCTTGTGGGTAGAGTTCAAACGCATATTATCTCTACGATAAGAGGAAATGTCTTTCAGAACGATACCTTCTTGACTTTGTGTTCCTACAGAAAGGAAAAAGCTAGAAATATCATTGCCACCACTGATACTCAATTCATGGTTAGAACGCTTAGCACTGTTGTTGAAAATAGCCGCTTGCCAGTCTGTCCCAGTTCCTAATGAAGCAGGGTTAGGGAAAAGAACGGCACCGCCTGCTGCCTGCGATTTTTCGTTCATAATCATACCATAGTTGGCAGCATTTAATAAGTCCAGTTGTTTAGCAGGTGCCGAAGAGCCGATAAAACCTGTGTAATTCACCGTAAGTTTGCCCGATTTTCCCTTCTTGGTAGAGACTAAAATAACACCAGAGGCAGCTCTTGCTCCATAAATGGCCAAAGAAGCGGCATCTTTCAATACTTCAATCGACTCAATATCTGATTGGTTGATAAAACCAATACCTCCATTGTCAATAATGACTCCATCTACTACCCAAAGAGGGTTATTGCCTCCATAGGTATCAAAGGTCGTAAGCCCACGTACTCTCACAGTTGAAGAAGAGCCTGGTTGTCCAGCATTGGCGGCAATCGTTACCCCAGAAACACGTCCTTGAAGTGCCGTTTCGATACGTCCACTAGGGATATTTTCAAGGTCTTTGGCTTTGACGCTTGAAATGGCTCCTGTAACAACGCTTTTCTTTTGTGTACCATATCCAATGACAACCACTTCATTTAAGTCCTTGATTTCTTCTTCCAAGGCAACGTTCATAGAAGAAATATTGCTAACTATTTTTTCAATGGATTTGTAACCAATGAAAGAAAATACTAATACATCTGTTGGCTTGGCATTGACCTGAAACTCGCCAGTTGCATTAGAGACTGTTCCTCTTGTCGCATTTTTTACTTTGATGGAAACTCCCACAAGAGGAGCATTGGAATTCACATCAATCACTTTTCCTCGTACTTCTACTGACTGCCCTAAAACAGAAAGCGTACAGATACCCAGCAAGAACAAACACAAGTAATGTTTAAATTTCATACACTTTTTAAGATTTTAAATTTGGATAAACAACGGGGTTTTCAAAGACTCCAAGTGGGAACTGCCGATGGGATTACCCCTTTGGTACACTCAAAAACCGAGGGCAATATTAAGCCAACACTAAGGCAGAAGAACAAATTACGACTACACTTCAATTACGTTTACCACTAAAAATCAATACGTTATAACTACGTTAATCAATATATCTTATTCGTTATCAGTTGATTAACCAGATAGGCCGATATAAATATTTATATATATAATTGTATGTTTGTGCATCTTTAAACTAAAAATTCCATTGATACATACGATATGATGAAAAATAAGTACTCCGTTATTAAAAGCTTTCTAACCCTATCTGTTCACTTATTGACTTACTGTTTAGGAATGGCTCAGTTAGGTTATCAGGAAAATCGATATACCAATTTTGGTAATACCAAACCCGCTGTTTTAAGTTTTTCAAAAAGCGATTTTCAAAGTGATTCACACTTTAATGTTGCTTGCGAAGCCAATGATGGGACAATGCTATTTGGGAACTACGACGGGGCTGTTAGTTATGATGGACATCACTGGCGAAAAATATTTTTACCCAATAATTCGTCCATTTACAGTTTAGTTAAAACTCAAAATGGGGAAATTTATGCAGGAGGATACAATGATTTTGGCGTACTAAAAAAAGACGCTTATGGTAAGTATGTATTTCATTCGATGGTGAGCCAACTGAAATTGTCGAATCGAAACTTTGAAAATATATGGAGAGCCAATAGCATCGGAAATCAGATTATCTTAATGTCGTATAATGAACTCATTGTTATTCATAAAAATGTCGCAACGATTATTCGAGCTCCCAAAAACTTCGTATATGGGAGTCAGATTGGGAATGCCTATTTTATTCAGGATGGAGCAAAGGGCTTTTTGTCGTTAAATCTAATCAGTAAAAAATTAGAACCGCTTTTCGGTCCAAGTGACTTTACGGATGAAATCACTACGGCTATCTTACCAACCAAAACCCCTAATGAAATCTTGATAATGACTCGTAGCGGGAAAATATTCTTAGGAAATATTCAAACGAAAAAGGTGGTAAAAATTAAAGAAGTATTTTCTGAAAATGAGAATGACCAACTAAACTGTGGTATCCAAAAATACGAGAACTATTATTTGTTAGGCACACTTAGTTCTAAGTTGCTGTGGTATGATGTTCAGAATAATCGTATTTCAGCAAATACCGATGCCCAAAGTCCCATCAAGAATAATCCAATTATTGACCTATTTGTAACGTCGAAGGGGAATACGTGGATTTTAAACAGTAATGGCTTAAACTTTCTTAGTTATAATTCATCGTATCAGAATATATTCGATAAGGCTTCTGTTTTTGATATCTTAATTAAGAATAAGAAAATCTATTTGGCAACCAACCAAGGAATCTTCTATGCGGATTTACCCCAAAATCTGATGAGTAATCAATATGATTTTAAGCCAATTGTTGGGGCAAAGGGGCAAGCATGGACAATTCAAAGTGTAGGTAATGACATCATTGCCTCTCATAACATGGGACTATTGAAAATTACAGGCGATGGATTTACGAGAATTTCGAATGAAGCGGGCTTTTGGAAATTAACCCCTATTCCCAATCGAGTAGGCTGGTATTTAGGTTCTAATTATAATGGGGTATATCTGGTTAAGCATCAAAAGGGAGAATGGGTCATTCAGAATAAAATAGAAGGCTTTAACGAATCCACTCGAGATATTGCTCCCGATAGTCATCCTAATACCTATTGGGTTTGTCATGGCTATAAAGGTGTTTTCCGCATTCGGATGGACAATGACTATCAGCGAGTGGAGGCAGTCGAGAATTATACCAATACCAACGGTTTTGTTTCTCCTTTCAACATTAATGTATATCGCTATCAAGGGAAAACAGTTTTTACGACCAATACAGGGATTTATCAGTTTGATGAAGCGACGAGTTCGTTTATCCTACATAGTTCTTTGAATACGATTTTAAGTCCTCAAAAAAATACTCGAAAAATCATTGAGACAAACGATAAAATATGGGCTATTGAAGACGATGAACTGGGCTATTTTACCGCAAAAAATCCAACAATGGAGAAAAATATCTTTCTTAATTTGAAGGGGACATTCAATAAAAGTATGGAAAGTGTATTGCCTTTGGGGCCGAATCAGGTATTTGTAGGTACTCAAAATGGGCTATTCCTGTATGATACTCAAGTACCTAAACAGCCACACCAACCCATTACTCAAATTAGTAGGATGTGCTATTTAAGCAATCAAGTAGAAAAAGAACTCCCGATTAATAACCCAACATCCGAATTGCAGCTTCCGAATGGGGCGGAGGTTGTTCGTATAGAGTTTGCCGTCCCTTTATTAATCTCCAACATCGGAGTTCAGTACTCCTATAAGTTAGACAATACCGACAACGGTTGGTCTAATTGGACTGCTAATTCGTTCAAGGAATATACCAACCTGAGTCCGGGTACTTATGTATTTTCTGTGAAAGCCAGAAACCTTCTAGGGGTTGAAGCCTCTGAAACGAAATTGCTCTTTACCATTAAACCCAAATGGTATCAAACAACCTTGGCTTATATAGTCTATCTGGTGTTGTGTATGCTGGTGTTAAAATATGTGTATTCGTTTATTAAACAACGATTAGAATATGAGCATATCAAAACTAGAAATGAAATAGAGAAGTCGAAAAAGCTTATCGAATTAGAGCTAGAGCAGCTCAAACTTAAAGAAGATAAAGCACAGATTCATAAATACTCAGAAGAGTTAGACCGAGATATTATCGTCAAGAGCAAAGAGTTGGCTAATTATACCTTGTTATTAAGTCAGAAAACGGATATTTTTCAAGAAATCAAAACGGATTTACAAGAATTAAAAGCATTACTAAAAAGCGATGAAGCGAAGAGGAAACTCTTAGACATTTATAAAAAACTAAGTGCTCAGAAGATAGGGCATGATTTTGTAGAAATTTTTGATGTCAACTTTGAAAAAGTTAATCACGACTTCTTTCTAAAACTCAAGCAAATGAATCCCGAATTGTCTCAAAGAGAACTTCGTTTATGTGCTTTTGTCAAAATGAATTTTAGTAATAAGCAAATCTCGCCACTCTTAGGGATTTCGGCTAGAGGGGTAGAAACAGCAAGGCTGAAGATACGTAAAAAATTACAAGTGCCTCATGAAGAAACATTAAGTACCTTTCTAGAAAAAGTGACAGTTCCTTAACTACGAAAACAATAACTCCCGCCTACTTCGTCGAGAAGTAAGCGGGAGTTATATCAAATTGGAAGGTTTATTAATGGTGTACGCCGCCTTCGCCGTGTACGTGACCATGTTCAAGCTCCGACTGCGTTGCTTCACGAACGCTCAAGATAGAACCTTTGAAGTGCATATCTTTATCCGCCAAAGGATGGTTGAAGTCCATTCTTACGAAATCATCACCAATGAATAATATTTTTCCTTGTAGTCTGTTGCCACGATCGTCAGTCATCGGAATGAAGTTACCAATTTCAAGCATTCCTTCTACCTCTTCGCCATCTACTTGAAATAAGTTTTTAGGCAATTCAACGACTGCTTCTAAATCATATTCGCCATAACCTTCTTCAGCAGGAACCGAAAATTCAAATGTACCTTCTGCTTCTAAACCAGCAATTTGAGCTTCAAATGCTTCTGGTAAGCCGCTCATACCATAGATAAAAACCATTGGTTCTTCACGCTCAACCGTTTCTACTAATTCTTTTTCGCCATTAATATCAGTGACTGTCAATTCATAAACTAAAGACACCACTTTTGCATTTGATATTTGCATTGTTGTAAATTTTAAATTTTTTAGTTTAAAAATCAGAGAAGGGTAATCCGCTCCAATAATTTTTACAAACCTAATCTTTTTCCTTAACTTTATAGCGACCGTAACTTAAATAATGATACAATTTGAATTATTTAGCCCATATTTTAGTATCCTCCGAAGATGATGACATCAAAATTGGCAACTTTATTGGTGACCATATCAAAGGGCGAATTGACCAAACCGATTTGAGTCGGTATTCGCCTCAAATGATTCAAGGAATGCGTTTGCACCGTGAAATAGACTCCTTTACCGACACGCATCCTATTGTCCATAACAGCATTGCTCGCTTGCAACCTCGCTATCATAAATTTGCAGGAATTGTAGTCGATATGTTCTATGACCATTTATTAGCAATACATTTTGACAAATTCTCAGCTACACCACTGACGCTATTTAGTAAACAGTTTTATCAACTCATTACAGAGCGACATAACGATATTCCACCCGCAATGGAAGGAATGGTAAGGTCGATGATTAAACGAGACTGGCTCAGTAACTATGTTCATATAGAAGGAATCGACTGGGCTTTAAAAGGAATTGCCCAACGAACAACCTTTGCCTCTGGTATCGAAAACGCTGCGGAGGATTTACAAAAAGACTTTGAGCAATATGAAAGCGAATTCCTAGCCTTTTTCCCACTATTGCAGCAACATTGTATTAATTGGTTACAGGAAAGTAATTCCTAATGGGTAGTCATTACCTAGAAACCTATAAGGTTTTGATGAATAGTCTGACAATAAGGAAATTACAAGCTAAACCTTATAGGTTTTTTTACTGACTTTACTGTAAATTACCTAGTTAAACCTATAAGGTTTTGGTGAATAGTCTGACAATAAGCTTATAGGTTTTTTCAACAGCCAACTAAAAATTCAATCACAATTCATCCAATTGGGATGTATAAATAGATTAAAAATGCCCAAGACTACGACAGAAGTTATTAAAGGACTTTCTAAAAAAAATATACAAAATCTTTATTTACTACACGGCGAAGAACCTTACTTTATTGATAAGGTATGCGATTTCATTGAAGAAAATGCCCTTTCTCCTTCCGACAAAAGTTTTAATCAATACATTCTTTTCGGAAAAGACCTGACTATTCCGGGTTTACTTTCTTATGTGAAGAAATTCCCGATGATGGCTGACAAGCAATTAGTCTTGGTAAAAGAAGCACAGCAAATCGCTGGATTAGGAAAAAGTAAAGAAGAAGGAGGAGAGGACGCTCTGAAGTACTTGGAAGACTACCTACAAAATTCCTTAGGCTCTACTATTTTAGTACTTGCCTATAAGGATACCCTTAATGAAAAAGCAGCTTGGGTGAAAGCCTTTGATAAAGCAGGTGTTGTAATGCCTAGCCCTAAAATCAGAGATTATCAGTTGCCCGATTGGTTAATTGCTTATTGCCACGAAAGGGGAGTAAAAGTTAGCCAAAAGGCGGTAATGATGTTGGTCGAGTTTGTGGGAGGAGATTTAAAACGCTTGGCTTCTGAGATTGATAAGATTTTACTAAACCTACGGGTAGATGAAGAAATATCTGCACAAGTCGTAGAAAAATACGTAGGTATTAGTAAGGAATACAATGTATTTGAATTTCAAAAATCCCTTATCCAACGGGATGTCTTAAAAGCAAATCAAATTATTAATTTCTTTGCAGGAAACCCCAAAGAGAATCCCTTGCCACAGGTGATTATCATGCTATATAACTTTTTTAGTAAAATTCTCTTATACCATGGAACGTCGGATAAGTCTGAAACGGCTTTAATGGCAGCTCTTGGGCTTCGCAATACCTATGCCCTCAAAGACTATCAATTAGCGGCTAGAAATTACTCCAGAGATAAGGTCTCTGCAATCATCAAAGCAATTAAAGTTGCTGATTTAAAATCCAAAGGAATTGACGCTGGTTCCCAAACGGATGCTGATATTTTAAAGGATTTAACATTTAGAATTTTACACTAAAATAGCATGGACGGAAATTTCTCAATTGTTATTCAGACAGTTACTATTTACTTGCTGATTGTCGCATCACTACGGTTATTTGGAAAGAAAGAACTCGCTCAACTTTCGATTATTGACTTAGTCTTTATCTTATTAATAAGTAATTCTGTACAGAATGCAATGGTGGGAGATGTAGAAGACTTTAAGAAAGGCTTACTTTCTGCGGGTGGGCTCTTTATCGTTAACTTTATCTTGAAAAAAATACTGTATCGTAACGAACACCTCAGTAAAATTGTGGAAGGAGAACCTGTCACGTTAGTCTATCGAGGTCAGCCTAATCAGAAAAATCTAAAAAATACAGAAATCTCCCTTACTGAACTTATGGCTGCTATACGAGAGCATGGTGTTGAAAGTATTGAAAAAGTAGATTTGGCAGTATTGGAAGTGGACGGGAATATCAGTGTGTTATCGAATGATTTTGCTCATAAAACTTCTCAAAAACGAAAGTTTCATAAAGTCATCAAAAAGCAAGAGTAAACAAAAAAGCCAAGTCAAACGACTTGGCTTTTTCTGTGATCCCGCTGGGACTCGAACCCAGGACCCATACATTAAAAGTGTATTGCTCTACCAACTGAGCTACGGAATCGGTTAATGGATAAGGTAATAAAAACGAGTAATAATTTTCCATTATAAACTAGTTACTCTTCGTGATCCCGCTGGGACTCGAACCCAGGACCCATACATTAAAAGTGTATTGCTCTACCAACTGAGCT
>JALRIJ010000519.1 GCA_023255485.1 Flectobacillus sp. | reverse complement strand
TCGTTGCCGATTGCCTCTTGCTCGTCGTCAAGTTCTGACCCTGGTACATCTAAATCAATCCCTGATTCATCACTTAAACCCCGCTTTTCGTTCCAAGTACCATCCTCTTCGTTGGGTGTCTTATCACTAGAAAGCTCTTCTGGATTAATGTCTGCTTCTTCTTGGTCTTTTCGGTAAATATCTTCACTGATAGGATATAGTAAGTCTCTAAGACTACCACCTTCCAGAGGTCTTGCGATTCGTTTTCTAAACTTTTTCATCCGAATAAATGCTTAGAAAAGTAACCTCTTACAAACGCATGCTCTTGATTTTCAGACATTTTATCAGAATTTTCAACGGCAATATTAATTTCGTCAAAATGATGGTCGGCTTTTAAGAGGTTAAACAACTCTAGTTTTGCATCCGTTGGGCCAAAGAGTAGTACTTCGTCGTATTTTTTGATAATATCGGCTAATTCTTTGTAATAAAGACGCTCTTTTTGTTGCTCTTTGTTGTGCATAACACTTTCGCTTCGGTGCAGGGTTTCTTCTCTGTCTTGGTGCGTAAAAGTCGATTCAACCGTTTCTGTGTCCATCGAATCTCGGGTATATTCCATTAAGTGAGCCACCGAATGATCCATCCAAATTCCTAGATACTGTGTGAGTTTTATGGTTTCCATAAAAGGTGTTTTTAGCATAGGAATTCGTTTTCCTTCTTAACAAAGGTGAGCAAGTATCGTAAAAAAAGTGTTATAAAATTCTCCAAAAATCTTACATTATTCACAGATTATTTTCTTAAAGGCTAGCCCTATCGACTCAATCACGTCGGTAATTAACATACTCTCAAGACTCTGTTTTTCTAAAGTTAAATCAGCAGCCAATCCATGTAGATATACCCCAATTTTGGCCGCATCGAACGAGGCGTATCCTTGTGACAAGAGAGCTGTTAGTATTCCTGTGAGGGCATCTCCCGAGCCACCTTTGGCTAATCCTGCATTACCTGTTGTGTTTAAAAATGCCTCTCCATGATGCGTAACAAGAGTATTGTGTCCCTTCAAGATAATCACAAGTTGAAGTTGCTTTGCTTTTTCAATAGCCGTTATCATACGTTCTTCTACACTATCGTGAACTCCGAAAAGCCGATCAAATTCTTTTGGGTGTGGAGACAATATGCTATTTGTAGGAATTTTGTGAAGGAATTCTGGATAATTTGCAATCACATTTAAGGCATCTGCATCGAGAACCAAAGGCTTCGTATATTCCGAAAGTATCGTACTCAGGTATTGGGTTGCCTCTTGGTTAGTACTCA
>JALRIJ010000518.1 GCA_023255485.1 Flectobacillus sp. | reverse complement strand
CAAGGTCGTCTTCCTGTCTGGCATTTAATGGGCAGTGAAACCTATACAATGCCGGGCAATAGCTCGATTCAGGTAGTAGGTGATGCCTGTCTAAAGGGAATAAAAGGAATTGACCCAGCCTTGGCTTATGAGGCAATGAAAACCACTACTTTATTGGATGATAGAGGGTTGAAATTCTTGAAAAATGGTGGTTATATTCCTGCTGATAGTATGACCGAATCGGTGGCAATGGGAATGGAATATTCGATTTCAGACGGAGCAATTGCCCAAATGGCGAAACAATTAGGCAAAACCGACGACTATGCTTATTTCAGCAAAAGAGCAGGATTTTATAAGAATTACTACGATAAATCAACAGGCTTTGTTCGTGGACGACTTTCGGATACGAAATGGAGACAAGATTTTAGTCCTTTTGAATCTCGCCATAGAAAAGACGATTTCAGTGAAGGAAATGCTTGGCAATACACATGGCTTGCCCCACACGACGTACATGGCTTGATTAATTTAATGGGCGGTGAAAAGAAATTTACCCAAAAATTAGACTCCCTTTTCATCGTACATGGTGACATGGGCGAAGAAGCATCAAACGATATTTCGGGCTTAATTGGGCAATATGCACACGGAAACGAGCCAAGTCACCACATTACTTATTTGTATGGCTATGCAGGACAACCGTACAAAACAGCCGAAAAAGTACGTTATATTTTAGATAGTATGTACACGACCAAACCAGACGGAATTATTGGAAATGAAGACGTTGGTCAAATGTCGGCTTGGTATATTTTCAGTGCAATGGGCTTTTATCCTGTGCATCCTTCGGGCGGTATCTATATCTTCGGAAGCCCTGTAATGGACGAAGCAGTTATTCGTGTTGGGAAGGATAAAACGTTTAAAGTAACGGTTAAAAATAACAGTGATGCGAATAAGTATATCCAGAAAATGAGCTTAAATAACCAAGCCTATACCAAGGCATATATCCTTCATAGTGAATTGGTTAAAGGCGGAGAATTAATCATCGAAATGGGTAATAAGCCCTCTAAAACATGGGGAATTGCTCCAGCAGATAGACCTCCATTCTGATGGTGATGTTGATGTTGTGCCACGGAGTTACACGGAGAAAACGCAGAGTTACACAGAGAAAAAATAATCTTTGTGAACCTCTGTGACTCTTTGTGTGTCTTTGTGGAATAAATTATACCACAGAGTCTCACTAAGAATCTCAGAGGTACGCAGAGAAAAAATAAGAATATATAAAATTCTCTTTGCAACTCCGTGGCACAACCGAACAACCCAATAAAAACTAAAT
>JALRIJ010000517.1 GCA_023255485.1 Flectobacillus sp. | reverse complement strand
GCTGCGAATAACTAAGGTACTATAATAAAAAACTCGTGGTGGCTGCAAGCCAAACCATGAAGGCATGGCGGACGGCTAGTCTTGAACTTAACCTTTGGTAGCGGTCGGCTTCGGTGGTTTCTTTTATGGAGTTGTCGTTCGACTTGAAGATATTTGGAAGAGCAGGTTTTCGCCTGCTTTTTTGTTTTTTAGGGCTTCAGATGGTTAAAAAGCCATTTTTAATTTTATAGGCATATAAATTCCCTTACCCATAAATTAACTTTTATGGTTGCTTTCATTTTGGCAATCGCCCAAATAAAATGTTGGCGGTCCTCGTTGGTCAAAAACCGCTATCGTTACTAAATTTCCTGTTTTACAACATCTACATTTTCTGTTGAGGGTTTGATAAGCTTGTTTCTCCGCAGGCTTTATGTTAAAATTCGCCTGTATCCGCTTAAACTTTTCTCGCTTCCATGTACTGCTAAGTATCCCATAATGCCGAATCCTTACGTAGCGTTTGGGCAAAATATGTTGAGCAAATCGACGAATAAATTCCTGATGAGTCAAACTCATTACTTTCTTTTCGCCTTGACTGCGGTAGTCTTTATAAGAAAAAGTAACTCGTTCTTCGTCAATGGATTTTAAGCGACGATTGCTAATTGCAACCTTATGCGTGTATCTACCTAAATATTCTACTACCGACTTTGGTGAGCTAAAAGGGCGTTTTGCATATACCACCCAATCCTTTGTAAAAAGTGATTCACGAAGCCCTTTATCCAGTTCTATTTTCTGCGATAAAATCCCCACATACTTCGCTCTGAACACCTTACTCAAAGCTTTTACGGGAAACAAAAACTTACCATCACTACGAATAGACTGCCAATTACCCGTTCCATCAACTCCACCACCTGGCACAATACAGTGGATGTGAGGGTGCAAGCTCAAATTTTGCCCCCACGTGTGTAGAACCGAAATCATCCCCATTTGAACACCCTTCTTTTTGCCAAAAGTCTCCATTGTTTGCCAAGAAGCCTGAAACAAACTATCGTAAACCTCTTTGGTTTGGTATAAAGCTAATGGGTTTAACTTTTGGGGTAAAGTGAACACGGCATGGAAATATGGAACAGGCAATAAGTCAGATTCTCTTGCCTGTATCCATGCTTCTTTTTTATGTCCCTGACACTTATTACAATGACGATTGCGACAAGAATTATAACTAATACTGATATTTCCACAGCTATCGCAAGCATCTATATGACCACCTAAAGCAGCAGTACGACAACGTTCAATAGCCCAAAGTGTCCGTAATTGCCATGTGTTTAAACCCAAATCAGAA
>JALRIJ010000516.1:285-1315 GCA_023255485.1 Flectobacillus sp. | reverse complement strand
TAATCAATTAAATAAATAAATTATGAGTGCAATTGCAAATGTTAGTTTAAGAGTAGACAAATTACCTAAAGAAAAATTTGTAAAAGGTAAAGATGGCGCAGTATATTACAATTTTACTGTATCTATTAATGATGATACAAACAAATTCGGGCAAAATGTTACTATTACAGACAGTCAAACAAAAGAAGAAAGAGAAGCTAAAAAAGATAAGCTTTATCTAGGAAATGGCTCAGTAGTTTGGAACGATGGTAAAATTACAACTGCAACAAAAAGAGATGCAGAACCTAAAGAAGAAAGCGCAGACTTACCATTTTAGTTTAATTTAAAGGGGTGTAAAAGCCCCTTTTTTAAATAACAAATATGAAAGAATTAGAAAAGATAGACAAAGATGCTTTTAAACTTCTTATGGAAATGTATGAAGAAGAAAGCAGAATTGATGCAACTGAAAAAATAGAACATCCAGAACCTGCTTTATCTTTAGGATTTAAAACTTATGAAACAAAAGACGGTTTAAAAGAATTTCCTGTACCTTTAGGAACTTATGGTAATTTTAGTTTTATACAAGCACCACCAAAGAGCAAAAAAACTTTTTTTATCAGTTTGTTGAGTGCTATATATATGAGTGATGAATTAGAAAGATTTGGTGGTGAATTAAAAGGATTTAGAAAAAATAAGCATTTAATACATTTTGACACAGAACAAGGAAATTTTCATTGTCAAATGGTTTTTAACAGACCAATACAGATGGGTGATGTAGATTTGAATAAGTATCATACATACGCTTTAAGGCAATTAGATTTCAAAGAAAGAATACAGTTAATCGAATATATCTTATATGATAAATTAGATGGTAAAGATATAGGATTAGTTATTATTGATGGTGTAGCAGATTTATGCTCAGATGTAAATAACATAGAAGAAAGTAACGCAGTTGTACAAAAGTTGATGAAATGGAGTAAAGAATTACATTGTCATATCGTTACAGTTATTCATAGTAACTTCGGTTCTGATAAACCTACGGGGCATTTAG
>JALRIJ010000516.1:0-276 GCA_023255485.1 Flectobacillus sp. | reverse complement strand
AGAAACGCAAGCTTTGAAACATTTTCGTTTAAAGTTAATAATTTTGGATTACCAGAAGTTGAAGGAGCAATTTATGACCCACTAAAAGGAATATATTAATATTTTTTTATATATTTACAAAAAATGAAAGAGCAATTAAAATATAATATCGAGGAATTAAAAAAGACAGCAACACGAACCAGTCTATTATATAGTGATGATAGAGTTATGTTTTCTTTTTTAAAAGATTTATATTTTAAACTAGAAACAATTGAAAATATTATTGATTTAGAAAAT
>JALRIJ010000515.1 GCA_023255485.1 Flectobacillus sp. | reverse complement strand
ATTCAAAGATAGCCACATCTAAACTAGCTTTATCTATAGCAATAAATACAAAGTCTTTTACTCCAAACATTTCTTTATATAGATAAGCTTGTAAATCATAACCGTATTTATCTGCACTATATCTAAACTCATTAACACCTGATGTAGTTTTTAAGTCTATTATTTGTTCACCTCTTAGAATGTCAGCCTTAGCTCTAAAGGGTAGCCCCTCTATCATTGCTACTTCTGGAATCTCAAAATCAGCACCTTTAAAATAAGATGTTACCTCATTATTTCTTAGAATAGCATCTGTCAAACGTTCAGCATCTTTTCTTTCTTTATTAGTAAATACTAATTTGTTTGCTTCTTTACCTAGCAATACAGCATCTTTCCATTTATTAGTAGTCTTTGTCGTTGTATCACAAAATATAAAATCATCTACTTTGTGAGGTTCTAATACCATTGTGTGAAACAATTTACCATCTCTTAAAGGTTGTGTTTCTTCTTGCCCGTACTGAGTTACATATTTGTAAGTTTTAGGAGATTTTAAGACCATTTTAATACTTGATGAACTTAAAGCCTGTTTACCTAAGTAACCATAGTAGAAGTCATCGTTATACATATTATCTAATAATTCCTGTTTATCCCAGATTTTGTTGTCAAATGTTTTAATTTGTGTTTGCATCTTTTAATATTAAATTATAAATATAATAATGGATTTCTAAATCTCTTTCCGTTGAATCTGTTAATTTTATCATAACATCTTCTTCGTAATAACCACCGAAGTAATCAGTATAAATTTGCTGTAATTTACGTTCTAATCCTTGAATATTAGACCATATCTTTATAGTAGCTGCTTCATTCATTTATTTGCTGTTTTATTTGTTCATAATAGTATTCCGAAGCATCCCATTCTGATTTTAAAGCTTCTAAAACTGCCTTTAACTTATTAGCTGTATATTCATTTTCTGCTATATCTGCTACATAAATTAAATCTTCTAAAGTATTTTTAATTTCTAATCGTGTCATAGTTTATTTATTTTGATATTGTAAAAGTAATAAAGTAGTTTTGTTTAAAAAAACTTTTTATGTTTTTTAACATTCTTTTAACAAAAAAAGAGATAATCACTTATCCCTTTCTAGTTTCTGCCTTAATATCTTTCTATATACATTATTAGCTCTTTCTGAATTACCACCACGTCTTAAGTAATAATTCATAACTTGCTGTATTCTCTGCATAGGTGATTGTTTACTTCTCATATTCATTCAAATATAAATCTATTAATATTTTAGTTTTTTCCAAATCCTCTTTAAATTGTCCTTTCTTTCTGCATCTAACAATTCTTTTT
>JALRIJ010000514.1 GCA_023255485.1 Flectobacillus sp. | reverse complement strand
CTTTTAATTCATCTGGAATATGGATTCCTAACCACTCCATAAAATGAAGTGTTTTCTTTGAACCACAGGCCGTTAAGGTAAAAATAATTGTTGGCAACTCGATTTGTTGCTCGTTGCAAGTAGTTACTAAAGCATCAATAACCGTTTTGGCATAATCGACGTTGAATACACATTGCGACACAAAGTAACTTACGCCCGAAGCCATTTTATCCAAAATACGCTTGTCTTCGTCTTTTAACACGGCATGACGTTCTGGAATCATCACCGCCCCAATAACCGAAGAATCTTGGTGTTTGCTCCATACCTGATATGCTTCTGGCAACGTTGTTAAAGGTACAAAATCGGGTGAAGGAACACCTACAAAAACGGGTGAAAAACCATGATTCACCACGTCTTCGACCCAAACAGCTAATTCGTCTTGCGTAAATTTGCCTGCGGGTCTGTATATAATTTTAGGAACTTGCAAGGATTGTAAATGATCTTTGGCAAATTCAAAAGGGTCATGGGCACTGATAAACGGAAAAGGTCTTTCTTCGCTGGTACGAGCAGACTCATCCTGTACATCATAAACTACTAAGGCATCAATGTCTAACGAGTGTAAACGTGCCAAAGTCTTCTCTGCAATTTCGACAACTTTTTCGGGTTCGACTTGTGCTTTTGGAGGCGTAATACCGTATAATAAGACTCCTGATTCTTTCGACTTAATTTTATCTAAAAACATAAATGCTCAACATGTTATTTGGACTGCAAAGGTACTACTTTTTTCATTTGTGCCAATATTCAGATAACTTACCTAAGTTAAAGAATAAAAAAAGGTGATTTTGCCTAAACAAAACCACCTTTATAGATATTTTATCGAAAAACGATTAAATACGAGCTAAAATTTCTGCACCGATTGCATCTGTACCTAAAATCATGTCTTTAGGTGTATCTTTCGTAGCGATGTCACCTGTACGGAAACCTGCTTTCAAGACTGCATCTACTGCATTAATTACGGTTTGAGCTTCTTCTTTTAAGCCAAAAGAAATATCTAACAATAACGCTGCTGACAATACAGAAGCCATTGGGTTAGCTAAACCTTTACCAGCAATATCGTGTGCCGAACCGTGAATTGGCTCATAAACACCTGTGCTATCTCCTACCGAAGCAGAAGCTAACATTCCCATAGAACCTGCAATTTGAGAAGCCTCATCCGTTAAGATGTCACCAAACAAGTTACCTGTTACTACTACGTCAAACTGCTTTGGATCTTTGATTAGCATCATCGCCGCAGAGTCAACAAATTGATGTGTTACTTCTACTTCTGGATATTCAGGAGCAATTGCCTGTACAGTTTCTCTCCACAAAC
>JALRIJ010000513.1 GCA_023255485.1 Flectobacillus sp. | reverse complement strand
GAACGTATATGGACATGTTTTAAGAAGGTAACCCCTACTATTTCAAATCAAAGATATACGAATGATTGGGTCGCTTATAATATCAAAGCAACAAATGAATATCGACATATTGAACATGTAGCTTATCTATGTAATAATTTCCCAAATACTTTTCTTGTTGCTATGGTAACTAAGCGAAACAGTAGAGAGTTTAATGGTGATTTATGGGCTTTGCAGGAAATGTTGCAGTATGTGTGGCGTAGTCGTATTCGTGGTAATGAGGATGTTAAGTCTTTAGAGGATAGAAAGATCAACTTATACATACCCTCTAAGCGAATGCGAAACTTACTTGAACAATGGTTAAATGATGAATTTGAAGGAGAGAAGAATGAAGAAATCAATAAGTATTGAATCTGAGTTAAAGAATATCTCAAAGAATTATTGGCTACTAGATTACAACAACCTTTATATAGATTTAGGAGATACTTACGCTATTCGTGTCATTAAAGCTAAAGGTGTTGTGTGGTTTGAAGTTGACCAAGAACCTTTGCTCAATGGTTGTTATTTATTTTTATCTAACAGCTTGAAAGAGACTCTTGACTGGTGTTATGATAATTTAAATATTGATTTGATGTATTATTAGGAGATTTAAAATGAGTAAAGATGACCTTGTTGATATGATTGTACGACAACACAACGCTCAAAAGATTGCTATTAAACAATTAAAGATTAAATCTATTCACAAAGATATTATTAGGCTAAAGCAAGAGAATCGTAATATTGGAGATAAGATTAAATCCTTATATCGTAATATGAGCACAAATGCTTTAAAACTAATTGATTGTAGTGAAACAGCAGAGTACACTTACAATGATCGTGTAATGAGAGATCATACAACGATTGATTACTTAGAGAAGTTACAGATGGTAAATTCTATGCTGATTAATAAACATCGGAGTAAGATTAGAGCATTGATGAAAGAGTTGAGTGCTATTAAAGGAGATTAAAATGAGTAAACTATTCGATATTATAGGCTTGGTTATGGACATCAATCAAAAATTGGTTGCTAATAATGGTGGAGCTAAGTTATCAATAACAAAGCACGAAATTAAAGTTCAAGTTTATTTTGAATATAATTTTACAAAACCTGCTATTATAAATCAGAAGATTAGGTACTTCCAAGAAGAGTCTAATGGTGGTAAGTTTACCACGCTTATTGATGAATTACAAAAAGTTTTAGAAAGCTTAGGCAATAAGGGTTAATTGAACATTATTAAGGAGAGAGAGTGCATGACTGGCTTATTGTATGGTATTGGGATAAACGATTCACCAACACCTGTAACGAAAAAGATTAATGGTAAACGAGTGT
>JALRIJ010000512.1 GCA_023255485.1 Flectobacillus sp. | reverse complement strand
GGTTAAGATATTTGACTGAATAAATAACTGGTAAAATTTGGCTTCTTTTCCAATAAACTTATCGTTGGCAGCCATGTCTAATTCCTTTAATCCTTGTTGGATATTTCCTTTGAGTCCTAATAATCTAGTAATCCAACGATAATTTTCTGGCACAGAGCCTATCAGTACGTGTAATAGTCCTAAGCTCTTGTTATTCAGCGAGAAGGTTGGGAATTTCTTACGATTTTCTTCCAATAATTTATAGGCCGAAATGGCATTAAATCCACCCTTCGACTCATGTCCTAATTTCATTTTTACTAAAGCCCAATGGAAATTAATTTCAGCTCGAATGAAGCGATTATAAGGAGAAGTCTCGTCCATTTTTTCGATTAAATCAAGGCGTTCATCTTCCTGATCAACCAAGCGATTATAGGCCGCTTCGTCTTCCGTGGCAAACAACACAATCATATCCGCAAAATCGTCTAACCAAATTTTAATTCCATTGGTAGGCGACTCTTGAGCCAAGAGTTGTCTAGCATGTTGCACTTTTAGTTGGGTTAACTCTTGGTAGGCCAATTGAAGGTTAGGCGTTAGTACAAAATCATTGGCATACGAGTTGACTGCCATGCCCATTACAAGACTTATCAATAAAAAAAACGTTCTTATCATGTTCTTAAAAAATACGAGTTAGGGAAATGCTAACCATTAAAATTCGGGAAAAAACGCACAATCCAGTTATAGACATAGCAACCCGCACAAATTCCCGCTAACGATTCGAGTCCTGCAAATAGTACCAAGATACCCACTATCACTTGACCGTTCAACTGCGTTACGTTTAAAATCAGAATGACCAGCGAAAAAACTAAGCCAATACGAGCTGCAAAGCGTTTGGGAGGGTAAAATACCAACTTAACTGGCGAATTCGCAAGTTTCAATAACCCATCTGCTAGATAGCCTAAGGGGCTAAATTTCCCTAAATCAAATGCACGTAAGACAAAGTCAACGAGCAACAATAATGGAATAACGAGTGTAGGAATGAATAAATACGTAATGCCCAAAAGAAACACAAAAAAGGCGATAACTCTTGCTCTTAGCTCATTGATATGTGTAATTTGTGTCATATTTTTAGTGGATTTTAAACTAATTCTCGTTGGGGCGTAATGCGTAATTGATGCGTATTAAATACCTGTGAATTAGGCTCTACACTTTTTGTCAAGAAAACGCTACCACCAATGATACTATTCGCTCCAATGACCGTTTTTCCTCCTAAAATGGTTGTTCTTGCATAAATAATTACGTTATCCTCTACCGTTGGATGGCGTTTAACTTCGGCTAATTCTTTCGCTACTTGTAACGCTCCCAAAGTAACTCCTTGATAAATGGATACATTATT
>JALRIJ010000511.1 GCA_023255485.1 Flectobacillus sp. | reverse complement strand
GTAATTCGCTCTGCGATTTAAGTGGTATTACTCTCAGTTGAGCCATGGAAGTAAATGAAAACGTAATCAGGGAAAAGGTAAGCAAAAAGGCAGCTTTCATACGATAGTGGGCTTTTGATGAATGGAACGAATCTTAGTTTTTCTGAAATTCACCCGTTGCACGAATCGAAATTTCGTCGCCAACCATTACGGTTGCTAATTTGCCACCAATCCCAAAATCGCTTCTTTTGATGGTAGTAGTTGCTTTGATACCCAATTGTAATTTCTTGTTATTAGGATTTGGGTGAGCCGCTGGGCCATTCATCGTAACATCCAAGGTAATGGGCTTCGTTACTCCTTTGATGGTCATATTACCTACCATTTTGTACTTATTTCCTGCGATTTTTGTCAAGGAAGTACTTTTGAACGTAATGGTAGGGAATTTTTCTGCGTCAAACATATCTTCTCCTTTGAGGTGACCGTCACGCATTTCTAAGTCGGTATTGATACTTGCCGATTCGATGGTAATTTCAAAAACTGCATCCGAAAGGTCGTCTTTTGTTGCCGTCATTTTTCCATCAAATTTCTTGAAATAGCCATCTACTTCCGAAATCCCGTGGTGTTCGGCAATAAAAGTGAACTTAGAATGTCCTTTGTCGATAGTCCATTGAGCAAAAGAAGCAACCGACATCATAACGAATGATAGAGCGAAGAATAATTTTTTCATGAGCTTGTTTTGTAAATTTTTGATTAACAGATTAAAAATTAAGTACCCCGACAGATTTTACCACATAGACTCATAGAAAACATAGTTTTGTTAAGATTTAATAATCAATCACTTATGTTTATTGTGTGCTTAGGTGATTCTTGAAATAAATGTGTCATAATACTTAAACAAATATAAAACACTTACGATTCGTTAATTTTATTACTATACAATTGCTATGATATACTCGACAAATCATTTTGTTTGGTCTATAAATCCAGACTTTTACGCAGTAATTTAAGCAGGATATACCTATTTAAAACTTTAAAGCAACGCCAAGCGACGTTTTCCCTTCAAAAGTGGATTCAAGTTGTAAGCCGATTCGCTTAGAAACATAGTAGCGAGTTCCAAGGTAAGGGCTAATGAGGGGAGTGATTGTATTGAGATGGTTGGTGTTGATGTATTTAGAGTCTGTACTTTGGTTGATTACTTCGTTTGCTAAAACGCTGTATTTTCCTCCAGCCATCAAGCCTCCATATACATCCCATTTTTGGGTAGCGTAGTGAATCCCCAATTTAACGCCTGCCGAAAATTCATTTTGTCTAAAGATAGAATTAGCGTAGCCTGCCATTGGATGGAAATAGCTTGAGAAATTGGTGAATCCTCCAACACTCAACAAGCCTCTAGTTCCTTTGAT
>JALRIJ010000510.1 GCA_023255485.1 Flectobacillus sp. | reverse complement strand
AACGATTAAAACACGTTTAGCTTTCCCAAATCCGAAAAACTTATTGCGTTCGGGTATGACAGGAACGGTACGAGTATTGACAACGTCAAAGCGTGCGGTCATTATTCCTTACAAAGCAATCACCGAACAATTGGGTGAGTTCTTTGTCTATGTTCCTGGCGATAGCAGTAAAGCAACGCAAAAAAGAGTACAGTTAGGCAAAGCCTTAGGTACAAATGTTATGGTAAAAGATGGGTTGAAAGAAGGGGATAAAGTAATTGTAGAAGGTATTCAAAACCTACGAGAAGGCTCGGTATTTACCACGGTAATGCCTGAACCAGCTAAAAATGGGATAAAATAAGTTAGTGTCGAAACCTATAAGGTTTTCCACATAATAGACTTATTGTCATGTTATTAGCTAAAACCTTATAGGTTTAGCTAAGTGACTCCTATTAGTTAAGTCTTGATAGTTTAACGTTTAATAGTATTACACTGCTGTGCGTTCCTACCAATAGACAAATTATTAATTCATCGCATTTAAAAAATATACATCATGATAGCAGATGTTTTTATAAAAAGACCCATTACGGCAATCGTTACCTCGTTGGTATTGGTGATTGTCGGGTTGATTGCCGTTTCGACATTACCCATTTCTCAATATCCTAACATTACTCCCCCAACCATTACGGTATCAGGGAATTTTACGGGGGCAGATGCACAAACGGTAGAACAAACGACTACCACGCCAATTGAAACCCAAATTAATGGTACGCCTGGCATGACCTATATGTCGAGTAACAGTACCAGTAGCGGGCAAAGTTCGATTAACGTCACCTTCGATATTGGTACGGACGTGAACATTGCTGCGATGGACGTTCAAAACCGTGTAAGTGTGGCTCAACCGACCTTGCCCGATGCCGTAAAACGTTTAGGGTTAACGGTTCGTAAACGTAACCCAAGTATTATGATGGCTATCGCCTTGTACTCGCCAAATGGTACACACGATGCTAAATTTATTGGAAACTTTGCCAACATTTATGTAAAAGATGCCCTTCAACGGGTGAAAGGAGTAGGGGATATTGTTTCTCGTGCCGATGATTTTGGGATGAGAATTTGGTTGAATCCTGAGAAATTGGCAGCCTTAAAAATGACTCCCGCCGATATTTCAGCCGCTTTGGCGGAGCAAAACCTACAAGTTGCCGCAGGGATTGTCGGGGGGAATCCACAGCCTTCGAGCCAAGCATTTGAATATAGTGTGTTAACAAACAGTCGTATCAATACAAAAGAACAGTTTGAAAATGTCATTGTACGCACAGCTCCAACTACGGGAAGTATCGTCTATTTAAAAGATGTAGCACGAGTAGAATTAGGACGTTTTGATTATGGCTTAAATGCCTTCGTAGCAG
>JALRIJ010000050.1 GCA_023255485.1 Flectobacillus sp. | reverse complement strand
AAAGCGTTTTTCTTTTGATATATCTTTAGCCATTGCTATTACGATGTAAGGACTCTTCCATTTCTAAACCTAAAGGAAAGCCCTACCCAGATTAAATTAAGTTGTGACTGATGCTATGTAACACAACCTAGTAATTATTATTAAAGCCACTGAATCAGTATAGTGACCTTCCTATTTGTAGGATATGCCTATTTTTATAAAGAACATAATACACTTTTCAAACGGATTTACAAAAATGAGACTTTTTATTGAGGTATTTATGTAATAAAGCGTATTTGTATAAATCGGTTTCAATTCAATTAACTTATTAAAGATGCAATAAGTTATCCACATTTTCAAAAAACTTATACACACAGTTGTTTATTTTATCTTCCACAAACATATCTATTTATGCTAAAATAACATACTATTTTCCCTATCCCCCTAAATTACCCACAAAGTTATCCACACTATAATTTATTCGTTTTTTTCTATATAAATCTGAAAAATAGGCATTTAAGCTCATTTTAGCCTATTTTTATCGTCATTTGTTTATAATCAACGCTTTTTCTTTTCTGAGATTTACACACATTTTACCTGATTCTTGAGCTTTTGTGGATAACTTATCCGCATACCAATCCGTATAAGAACCATCAATAACTAAATGTGTATAAGTGATGTTATTTTGAACATCTTCAAGGTCTTTAACAGACTTATTAGCTAGAATAAGATAATCTACCTTATGATTAAATAGCTTTATGCGTTTATTTTTCAATGACTCTCGCAGAATCAGGAAGGTTTTTCCATGCCACGCCAAACAAGTATTCTCTCCTAAATGTGTAATGGCAAAAGATGGTTTTATTACTTTATCCTGTTGTAAATCAATACTTAGGGTATCGGTCACTCCTAACGAAGACCAATAATTTGTAAGACGGAAAGCGATGTTACTTCGAGTTTTTAGGAAACCAGAATCCGCTAGTAAGTAAGCCTTCCTTCCTTCTACCACGGAAATAACCGTGTGCTTGGGTACAGACAATACCGTTAAACTCTCCTGCTGACGATGCTTTAAGAAATCTAGTACATTTGTTGAAATCAGTAAGCCTAAAGGGATAATTGCCACATAAATCCATTTTGCTTGTTGCGTTTCAATCAAAGCAATCATTGCGACTATAAAGAGGTACATTATCCACATTTCCCACGTTTGCAAATACAAAAACGTTGTGATTGACCAAGGAAGCTTTTCAACAAATAAGACACTTCCATTCAAAAAGTCTATTGAATAATGTAGTAACATTGCCAAAAAAGTAAGGACTTTTGGTAAATGAAGCCAAAGTAACAAATTCGTAATAGCCACAAAGCCCAAACCTAAGCACAATACAATCGAAGAAAGCAAAATCACCACTGGATTGGCAAACAGAAAATAGTTGGGAAATTGATGAAAATAGTAAATCGTAACGGGTAAAGTCGCTATCTGTGCAGCAATAGCAACCGTTGTTACTTTCCAGAGACGATCGAGTAGCCAGTACAACCAGTTTTTCTTCTTATCAATGACAACAAGTGGATTGAGAAGAGGTTGGAAATAAATCATGCCAAAGACGGCTAAATAAGATAACTGGAAGCCCACATTGAAAATAAAATAAGGATTCCAAAGGAGTAGCATAAATGCCGAGAAAGCGACGGTGTTATAGGCATTTTGGTCTTTTTTCCAGACATCGGCAATCAAGAAAATAGAAAACATTAAGGTAGAACGAAGCACAGGTGAAGACAAACCCGTAACCAAAGCGTAAAACCATAATAAACTTAGAATAATAATGACAAATAAAGCATTGTAAAATGGCTGATTCCTACGTCTTAAAAAAGCTAACAACGAATAAAGAACAGCGTAAATTACCCCAACGTGTAAACCCGAAACGGATAAAACATGAATAGCTCCTGCTGCTGAATAAGCCTGAATTAAGTTATTATCCAAATCATCTCGCAGTCCTAAAATCATGGCATTTGCCACTCCATAAGCCGTTTTAGTTGGAATATAAGTAGTTAAGATTTCATCCGCACGTTGATTAATCTGAATTGCCCAGTCATATAACCAGAAAGGCGGTTGGTAACCTAGTTTAACTACATTGAGTTCATTCAAAAAATATTGGTATTCTATATTTTGAAATCTCATATACTGCTGGTAATCAAACTCTAAGGGATTTTTAGGAGCTTCAATCCGACTTGGTGCATTTTTTATCAGGAAAATATCTCCAACGGCAGGCTTTGAAAGCTTCTCTCTTTGTAGATAAAGTAATACTTTTCCTTTAGTCAGTTGGCTTTTCCCTCCTATCCACACCTTGTCAACGGTAGCCGTGGTTTTCCACACACTTGCTTTTTCTTCGGGCAAAGTTGCTATTCGTACCTGAGTATAAGCAATCTTATCCACATTCTTGGTAAAAGAAAGAGGGCTATTATGCTCTGTTTTTACATACGTTAAAGCGTAGCCCAGGCCAATCATCCACAAAGTTGCAGTCATTCCAGCCATTACAGTCCAATTAGCTGTACGGGAATGTCTATACAAAATTCCGTAGAAGATGAGCAACACGAATAGACTTATCAACACCCAATTGAATGGTAGTATTGGACAATAATAATAGCCCACAATGCCTACTATAAGAGCAAGGGCAAAACGGACAAAAGGAAAAGGAGCAAAGATATTCATTTGATATAAACTAAGGTAGAACCAATAAAACAGGTATTATGCCCTTTAGAGACGAATTGATTTGAGAAGAGTAACACCTATTTTTTCAACAAAATAAGCTATTCATTTCTGAAGTAGTGATAGATAAAAGTAGCAAATACACGTAATAAAGCAATTTTCGAGCTTTAGAGGCTTTAAATATTTGTATCTTTGCAGATTGATTCAAAACTCCCCAAAAATATCAGGAATGGCAAGTGATAAATTAGATAAATTTTTAAAGGGTAATTCATTACCAAAGATTATTAGTCGTGGGAAACAAATACTTGATAACAAGGGTGTTACCATTGAAAAAGTAAGCACAGATGGTAATGGAGAAGGCATTTTCAAAGTAAAAAATGAAACAACAGCCCAACAATACAATGTTGAAATAAAAAATTGGAATAGCGGTATTATCATTACAAAATGTACTTGCGACTATGATTGGGGTGGAATCTGTGAACACCGAGTTTCTAGTATTTTATCGTTGAAAGAATATCTAAAAATTAACCCTAAAATCGAGGCGTTCAAACCTAAATTTGTTACCGCTGAACAAATTGTCAGAATTTCTGCTTTTGATGACTTTTCATTAAAACAATTAGCCACAGAAGCTGACTGGAAATTCAGAAATGCCCTTGTTCAAACAGATATTAAACACGCTTTAAATGGAGTTGTTGAAGCAGAAGTAAAACACGGAAATGCGACCTATCTGGTTCGTATTGAAAAATTACGTTACAACAATGAATTTTTAACGACTTGTAACTGTAATTTATCCATTGAAGCTCCCCTTTGTATCCACAAACTATCTTCGTTAATTGCTATTCGCAATGCCTATGGACCAGTTAATCCATTTGATCGTATGCGAGATTATAGCGAGGAAAAAAAGAAGTTACTCGCTGAGTATGGATTCACGATTGAAGAAGATATCAATGGAAAATTTGATTTCAAGATTGCTACTTCGGGCGAGTTACAACTAATTGTCTTAGATAAATCCATTCAAAAACTAAGCGAATATCAAAACTGGCGAGTTATCAACAATACCATTTTCAGACCAGCAGATGCAAGTTACCTGCTCAACAGTATTGAAAGTGATGCCGATAGCAAACGTCAACTCATTTATGTCATTCACTTTGAGGGTGAACAATATTTGAATGATTTGAACCTTGATGTTCTCTCAGCTAAAGTAGGAAAACAGGGAAAAATTTCCTTAATAAAGCCTTTGGAAACAAGTAATTTCAAAGATTTTCCCGAAATGACAGAGAGCGACAGCAAATTAATAGCTCTTATCAACAGTATTAGTGGCGAAGGAATTCAAAGCTATGCTAAGAAAAAAGACTTACGACTTCCTTACTTTACCGACCGCTTAAACAGAGAAGATGTTTCGGCTGATACTTTGCCTATTATTGAGGAATACATTAACAAGCAGTTAGATCGTATTATCCAAATCTTACAAAGTAAGCTTCTTTTCAACAGCAAGACGAGTTATGTAAGTAATCAAGGAGATTTAACCCCTATCGAAATTAGTCCAGAGAAAGTACTTCCTCATTTTTGTTTACGAGAAGAAGAGGATTTTATCGTCTTAGAAGGTTTCTGCAAATTAGGGAATAAACAACTAAAGTTAGGTACGTTAATCAACCCTCCTAGTTTTTGGTTACGTTCAATCGGTACGCAAGTGTATAAATTGGCCAATCCTGAGGTAGCTAATTTATTACATTATTTACCTAAGAATGGAGTCCTAAAGGTCAAAAAGAGCAATTTTGCAGGATTTTTTCAAGATTTCATTCTTCCTCTTTCTGAAAAATTTACGGTTGATTTACAAATAGAACATCCTATTGTTCAACAAAAACTCTTCTTCAAGGAAACCAGTATCTACTTGAAAGAAGATGATAGTAACCTCTTATTCGTACCGACTTATACTTATACCGAAAAAGAAATTCCACTTGTGGAAGAAGCTCCTTTGGTAGAAGAAGTGGTAGAAGTGGTCAAAAAGAAGCCAGGTAGAAAACCGAAGGCTCTTCCTATTGATTTGACTCCTCCCGAAGGACAAAGTTTTGAATTTAGACATGACCATAAAGCCAATCGTATCTTATTTGAAAATGACCAAATAACGATTCATCAACGAAGTGAAGAGGCTGAAAGAGATGGTTATCGCATCTTAAATCAGTTACATCCGAATTTTACGTACCAAGAACAATATCCATTTTTATATCTTTCGTTTGAAGAAGTGTTAAAAAATGGTTGGTTATTCACTTTTGTCGATACCATGCAGCACCAAAATATCAAGGTGTTGGGGATGAAAGAGCTCAAGAAATTCAAATACAATACCAATCGAGCCAACATCAATATCAGAGCTGCTTCGGGAATTGACTGGTTCGATATGAAAATTGAATTTCATTTTGGCGACCAAATGGTTTCGTTGAAAGATATTCAAAAGGCTGTTCTGAAAAAACAAAACTATGTCGAGTTGAAAGATGGAACACTAGGAATGTTGCCAGAAGAATGGATTAAGAAATATGAAAATATCTTAAAGTTTGGTAAAATCAAGGGAGATGAATTACAAGTTTCTAAACTTCATTTTTCTCTAATTGACGACCTAAGCGAAGATTTAGATAATATTGAATTAGAAAAAGAACTCTTTGAGAAGAAACAAAAACTGTTGAATTTCAAAGAAATGCCCAATGTTGCATTGCCTCACAATGTTAATGCTACCCTTCGTGATTATCAATTAGAGGGCTTTAAGTGGTTATGTTTCTTAGATGAATTTGGTTGGGGTGGTGTCTTGGCCGATGATATGGGACTTGGAAAGACCCTTCAAATGCTGACGTTCTTACAGGAACAACAAAATCGTCATCCAGAAGCGACCAACTTAGTTGTTTTGCCAACAACGTTGATATTCAACTGGCAAGCTGAGGTTGCTAAATTCTGTCCAGATTTAAAAGTGTTTGTTCACCGAGGTGGTACTCGCCAGAAAACGAATGAGCACTGGAAAGAATATGACATTATCTTGACGACTTATGGAATGATTCGTTCAGACATTGAATTATTTAAAGAATTCATGTTCAACTACATCATTCTGGATGAATCGCAGGCAATCAAAAACCCTGACTCCCTGATTTCTAAGGCAGTAAAACTCTTGAAAGCTCGTAATCGTCTGGTAATGACAGGTACACCTGTGGAAAACAATACCTTCGATTTGTTCTCTCAAATGGATTTTATTAACCCAGGTTTATTGGGTACGCAAGAATTCTTTAAATCAGAATTTGCGAACCCAATCGACAAAGGACAAGACAAAGAGACAGCGAGCCAACTGCGTAAGATTGTTTATCCATTTATGCTAAAACGCACGAAGGAAGAAGTAGCGAAAGATTTACCAGAAAAAACAGAAAGTATTATTTTCTGTGAAATGGATAAAAAACAACGCAAAGTTTATGACACCTTCCGTGAAATGTATCGCCAGAAATTGGTGGATAAAATGGCTGTGGATGGCAAAGAGAAGTCTTCGTTCTTGATTTTGGAAGGTTTATTAAAGCTTCGTCAAATTTGCGATAGCCCTGCTTTATTGAATGACGATGCCGAATACGATGACAACTCAGCGAAATTAGATGAAATCATCCGTGAAATTGAAGAGAATGCAGGAAATCATAAAATCCTAATTTTCAGTCAGTTCTTGAAAATGCTTGATTTGATTAAGACGCATTTAGAAAAACATAAAATTCCATTTGAATACTTAGACGGAAAAACAAGCGACAGAGCAAGCCGTGTAAATCACTTCCAAGAGGATGATAATTGCCGTGTGTTCTTGATGAGCTTAAAGGCGGGTGGAGTAGGTATCAACCTAACCGAAGCTGACTACGTTTACTTGGTTGACCCTTGGTGGAACCCAGCCGTTGAGCAACAGGCAATTGACCGTACCCACCGTATTGGTCAGAAGAAAAATGTCTTTGCTTATCGAATGATTTGTAAGGATACCATCGAAGAAAAAATCTTGATGCTTCAAGCCAAGAAACGAGATTTAGCTCGTGACTTAATCAGTACAGAAGATGGCTTCTTGAAAAAGTTAACTCAGGAAGATATTATTGATTTGTTTACCTAGACAGACGACTAAGCATTAAGGAGTTGAGTGTATTACGTTGTAGCAACATTCTATTGCCTAACTATTCTTAAACCCTTACTGGTTTTATCTTATATCCTGATATTTAAGTAAAAAAGGCTCTTAAATTGCAAAAAACGTCAAAATCTGGCATTTTTTCAATTTAAGAGCTTTCTTTTTTTGAAACCTAAAAAATCAATACAAATAACTGATAATCAAATAATTAAACTTAACTCTAACGAATAACAAAGGGCTTGAGAATTTAATACAGCGAATCGTCCTGATAATCGTTCTAAAAAAATTAGTTAAAATTCGAGATAAGGAGCAATTTTATCAAGCGACTTGGCATCCAAGACTTTGATATTCTCTAAATCTTTTCTTGAGGAAAATTTTCCATGTTGTTGGCGGTATGCAACAATCGCTTTTACGACGTAAGACTTTAGGTAAAAATGTTTGAAGTCCTCAGCCGTAATTTCGTTGATTTTTATTTTCCGTAAAATAGGATTTTTAACGTAAGCAAACTTTAACGTTTCTTGAACCACCGAAGAGTCCAAGCCATACACCTCTTTTAACTGAGTCTCCTCATAAAAGCCCCCAATTTTATCTCGATAGTTAATAATTCTAAAAGCCAACTTAGAGCCAATCCCCTTAATTTTTTTAAGGTCATTCGTATCCGCTCGATTCAAATCAAACGAGACAGGTTTATAACTTTCCTTCACAGCAGACTTATCCACATTTGATTCCGTATTTTTAGCAAATGAATTAAAACCTACTGACTTTTCGGGTAGGGTAATATAGGAGGATAAAGAAGTGTATAAAGCAGGTGGAAAATTATAAATCCGTTGCAAATCTTCCTTTTTGTAAAACTTCCCTCCTTTTGAGCGATAATTTAGCACTCTTTTCACTAACCATTTCGGTATTCCCAATTCTTCAAGTTGAGTCTCCGAAGCCGTGTTGGGGTCAAAGGGAAAATAGTGAGCAGTCTTACTCGCCTCAAAAGCATAATGTTCTTTAGAGGAATGATCATGGAAAGCATCAAAGGAATGAAACTTGGCTTCTTTTTCTTTAATTTCCAGAGAAGCTTGCAAGGCCTGTACCCTTTTCGCATCCTGTGTATCCACGTCCGAAATAGCATCAGGCAAAAAATCCAAGACAAAAGGAATGGCAAGAGCAATGATAAGCAGAACGAATAATAGCCAAACGCCTTTTCGCTCGGTTCGATTGAAGGCAAAATAATCCTTCAAGAATTGGTTAATTTTGTAGAACATACGATATAAATTGAGTGTGGAACTTTCAGACAAAAATAGGAATATTTTACTTTCTGAACATATAATTCTGTATTTCAATCCCTTTATAATAATTTTGTAGAACGATTCGCCACAAGCTGTGGTATATTTTAAGTTTATCAAACGAAATAATTGTATGCTACTTTATAGTACCAAGCACGAAAGCCCCGATGTGTCGCTGGAAGAAGCTGTGTTTAGAGGCTTACCTCCTGACAATGGCTTGTATATGCCTCACGAAATACCCACTTTGCCAGCTTCTTTCTTCGAGAATATTGACAAATTAACCATCAACGAAATTGCCCTCGAAGTATGTAAAGCACTTTTGGGAGACGATATTCCTGCTGATGATTTAAAAGGAATTGTAGATCGTGCCATTACGTTTGAGTCTCCTATTGTTGAAATAGAGAAAGATACCTACGTGCTGGAATTATTCCACGGGCCATCAATGGCATTCAAAGATTTTGGAGCACGATTTATGGCTTCTTTGATGTCGTACTTCCTTCAAAAATCGCACAAAGATATTCATATCTTGGTAGCTACTTCTGGAGATACAGGTGGAGCAGTTGCTCAAGGCTTCTATAAAACAGCAGGAATTAAAGTAACGATTTTATATCCTACAGGCAAAGTTTCAGACATTCAAGAAAAACAATTAACGACTCTTGGAGAAAACGTAACGGCTTTAGAAGTGGATGGAACCTTCGATGATTGTCAGGCTTTAGTGAAAGGTGCATTCTTAGATAAAGAGTTATCCACAACCTTCAACTTGGCATCGGCTAACTCTATCAATATCAGCCGCTTAATTCCACAAGCGTTCTATTATTTTAGTGCTTATGCACAGTTGAAGAAAATGGGAAATACCAAACCCGTAGTCTTCTGTGTACCAAGTGGTAACTTCGGTAACCTATCGGCGGGCTTAATTGCACAGCGTATGGGCTTACCAATTCAGCAGTTTGTGGCGGCTACCAATGTGAATAACATTGTTCCAAACTACTTATCCACAGGCATTTACGAACCAAAACCATCGCAAGAAACCATTTCTAATGCGATGGATGTGGGTAACCCTTCCAACTTTATTCGTATGCGTATCTTAGCGGGCGATGCGTATGAAGAAGTAGTAAAACATATTTCTGGCGATTTTAGAGACGATGCTGAAACTCGTGCAGCGATGAAGGAAGTATTTGACCGCACAGGTTATGTGATGTGTCCGCACACAGCAGTAGCCTATTTGGGTCTGAAAGCTTATACAAAATCCTTGCAAGAAGAAGTTGCTGGAGTATTTTTATCCACAGCTCATTATGCTAAATTCTTGGATGTAGTGGAAGAAACCTTAGGAACAAAGGTAGAAGTACCAGCTCGACTTTCAGATTTATTATCTAAAGAAAAAGTAGCAATACCAATGAGCAAGAACTTTGAGGATTTTAAAGCGTATCTTTTAGCTTAGTAGAGGTTAGGTATGAGGTAGTAGGTATGAATTTCTACTACCTCATACCTACTACCTATTAACTTAACCTATTCATACAGCTTTTCGATGAGATGACTGTATTTTGTGTGGATAACCTTGCGTTTCAGTTTTAACGTAGGGGTCAATTCGCCTCCTTCTATTGTAAACAAGGCTGGTAAAATATGAATTTTCTTCACTTGTTCATATTGGGCAATACTCTGCATTAAAGCCTTGACATCCTCATTGAGTTTTTGTTTTACCTTTTCATCACAGACCATTTGTTCATTGGTTGTGTAGGTAAGTCCATTTCGAGTGCACCAATCTTTCAAGGCATTAAACTCTGGAACAACCAAAGCCGACGGAAATTTTTGCCCTTCTCCTACTACAATCGCTTGTTCAATTAGGATAGACTCCTTCAATTTGTTTTCCACCAACTGTGGAGCAACGTATTTTCCACCCGATGTTTTAAAGATTTCTTTCTTACGATCTGTAATTTTCAAGTATTTTCCTTCAAACAATTCGCCAATATCTCCTGTATGAAACCAGCCATCTGAGTCAATTACCTCGGCAGTAGCTTCTGGTTTATTGTAGTAACCCTTCATTACGGTAGGCCCTTTTACACAAATTTCGCCATCATCGGCAATTTTCACTTGAATATTGGGAATGACCGAACCTACACACCCAATTCTAAAATCATCTAACAAACTCGAAGAAACCACGGGTGAAGTTTCCGTCAGTCCATAGCCTTCCACAATTGGGATTCCTGCTGCCCAAAAGACACGAGATAAACGAGGTTGCAAAGCGGCAGAGCCCGAAGCAATTAATTTGATATTACCCCCAAGAGCTTCTTGCCATTTACTAAATATCAATTTACGAGCAATTACTAACTGGAAATTATACCACCATCCCATATCTGCCATCGGATCATAGCGAAGCCCCAAGTTTAACGCCCAGAAAAATAATTGTTTCTTGACACCCTTTAAGTCATGACCTTTAGCCACAATTTTATCGTAAACCTTCTCTAATAAACGAGGAACAGTGGCAAACACCTGCGGTTGTACTTCTTTCAAATTATCCCCAATGGTGTCCATACTTTCGGCATAATAAATAGAAACCGACGAACGCATAAAGACATATAAGTTAGTTCGTTCATAAATATGGCATAAAGGCAGAAAGCTTAAAGCACGGTCTGTAGGCTCGAATTCGAGGTGTTTACCATCAATAATTCCTTCAATATCAGATACTATATTACGGTGCGTCAACATAACGCCCTTCGGTTTTCCAGTCGTACCAGAGGTATAAATCAAGGTTAGTAAATCTTGAGGCCCCACGGCACTCTTCAATTGTTCGAGTAATTCCAAATCGCCATTTTCTCCCGCTTGAGCTACTTCTTGCCAATGTTTTTCCCCTTCAATTTTATCAAAGGTATAAATCCCTTCGATTTCAGATAAAGAAGCGGTTGCCTCTTTTACTCTTGCTAGCAGCGTTGTATCGGAAACAAAAATGAATTTTACCCCCGCATCGGCAAAGATATATTTATAATCTTCTACAGTAATATTGGGATACATAGGAACAGAAACAGCTCCTATTTGCTGCATTCCTAAGTCCATAAAATTCCACTCAGGGCGATTGGTAGAAACAATGGCAATTTTGTCATCTTTCCGAACCCCAAGTTGATACAAGCCATTACTAACGTTATTCACAATGCGTAACACATCTTGAGCTGTATATTTCAGCCAAGTGCCATTTCGTTTAATAGCAAGTACATCTTCTTTGTTAGCAGGTACGATGCAATTATGAAGCAAGTCAAAAACTCGGGTGATATATGGATTTGTTTTCATGGCTTATTGACAAAAGGATGCTATACTAAAAATACAAAATAACATAGCAAAATTTATATTTAGTTGTTTCAAATATACATAACTATTTCACAAAATAGTATGTAAGCATAATTTTTTTGTTGATAAAAAAGAAAAGCCTGCCCTTTGGAGAGGCAAGCTTTTGTAAGTTATAAAAAAAGATTGATACTAATTCCCTTTTTTAACCCGAATGATTTCTTCTGTTCCGTCTGCATGCACATAACGAAGCTTTTGAATTTCTGTTGTTTTGGGATTCGTTAAGATATATTCACCCGAAGAACTAGGTCTATCGTTGATAAAAAGGCCCTGAAAAACGTCCCCTGTTTCAAAATAATAAATCCCATTTCCTTCTCGTTTACCCAACTTCCAATCGCCTTCATAAATTTTATACCCTTGAGCATCATAATGAATGCCTACTCCATGACGTTTTCCCTCTTTCCACAAACCCTTGTAACTTCCTTGAGAACTGTGGATAAAGTAGCCCAAGCCTTCCGAGCAATTCCCTTCGATACAACCTACTCGAAGATTATCCACACGTTGTGGAATTTCATCAACTGTTTCAGGTACAGTTTCATTCACGATAGGCTCTTCTTCTTTTTCCTCTGAGAGTTTTCCACCAGATTTTGCCCATTCTTCTTTCCAACCTTTTTCGATAGCTTGCAAACGCTCTGCCCTTGGCGGATGCGTATTATTTCCCATTTCATCTTGAAAATGATTAATAGCTAATTGAGCTTCTTCTAAACTTGCCCCTAGTTTATACAGGCAAGCACCCGAAAATTCATCGGCTTCTAATTCCTTTTGGCGTTGGTCGGTACGAGGAGAAGTTGGGTGATAATAGGCAAGATGGCCTACTTCATGAGCTAAAATGGAAATAGCTGCCCAGTCTTTCGTCGTTACTTCTTCTACCCGATTCAAAAAATCACGGTCATAAATAATCGTAGGTACTCCCTCTACAAGCGTTGCAAAACAATTATCTGTATTATCACACTCGACCATTTGAAAAGGAGAACGAGAAAGATTCATCAAAGAAGCTATTTTCTTTACCTCTTTTTCGGCACGACCAGCCGAGATATAGCGTTGCATATTTTGGCAAATTTCCTCGACCTGATTGCTATTCCCATAATAATGGCAAATAAAGGTAGCTTGATTTTGTTGTGCATAAGTACTACTTATACACAGCATGAGTAGTATAGACCAATACTTCATTAGCGTAAATGTTAAGGGATGAAAAATGAAGTAGTCTTATTCTCAAATAAAATCGGGTTATGTGGAAAAAGAAAGGAGGTGTGTAAAAGTGTAGCGTTTAACGTTTAAAGCATTTTATACAAAACAATATAGCTGTTTTGAGCTTTAATCTGAGCGATGGTCGCTCATAAACTTTTGACTTTTACACACCTCTTTCTTAGAAATGAAAATTATTACTAATTTATTGCATCTCCCCTTAGATTTCTGAATCTTTTTCGGGCATCAGCACCGTAGATACTTCCTGGGTATTTTGTTAATAACTCTTGAAACAACTTCATAGCTTTGCTTCCTTGGTTTAGATTATCTTGGTATATCTTCGCTAAGGTATATAGGGCATCGTCTCCTAAAATTTCAATCGCAAATTTTTCATGAATCGTTTCTAAATCTTTAATGGCTTTATCCACATCCCCAATACGCAAATACGTTTTTGCTCGTAAAAACAACACATCATCTTCTAACGAATTTCCTTTGAGGTTTTTCAACATCGCATCCATGGCCATTAATGCCTGCGTATCTTGATGTTGAAAAAGTAGTAGTTCAATCGCAGCGTAGGCTTTCATTCCAGCTTCCGTACTATCTTCTCCTGTATTTTCTAAAATCAAGAGACTCAAATCCATCGCATCGTTCGCAATTTCACGAGTTGTTGCTTGTTTTAGAATATCCAAGACTTCCCTTGCCAATTCAAAATCGCCTCGATAATAAGCAAGCTTGGCATTTCTCAATTTGGCATCGTAACCAAGTGGACTATCCTTTTCAGACTTTTCCACTTGTGAATAAATCAAGGTTGCTTCCCAAGGTTCCGCTTTCAATACATAAATATCCCCCAAGTCTAATTTGCAACGGTCAATAAACTGTTGGTCACCCTGAGCATTCGCTATTGCCTTATTCAATACCATAACAGCCGTATCTTTTTGATTGAGGTAAAAAGCATACAACAAGGCTTGGCTTCTAAGTCCTTCCAAGGTTCGCTGATTCATCCCCAATTCTGTCAACATTTTACTATATTCTTGAATCAAGATACGAATATCGGAGTTACTCACAGGATAAGTAGTCTTTATCAACTCCTCTTTTGAAGTTATCAACAATCTTCTCCACAGTGGATAATTCATATTTTTAGGATACTCTTTCACCAAGTATTCAAAGATTTTCCCTGCTGCTGCAAAATCCTTATTTTGGTAGGCCAAATCACCTAATTGGTTCACATCTACGCCTTCTTTTTTGTATCTACGGTCCAACGCTTTCAGTTGTACAAAAGCTCTGTTGAACTCTTTCTTCTGGATAAGGTGCCAACTCAAGATTTCACTGTAATAAGACTGTTCTGGATACTTTTGAATGGCAGCGTAAAGTATTTTTTCAAACAATTCGACATCAGTCTCTTCTTTCAATTGATCTTGTAACAACGTTTGAACCATTTCTCTATTCTCTGCCACCATTCCATATCTCAAGTACTCCTCTATCATTTGAGCCCTTTTACCCGTCATAAGGTAGAGTTTAGCCATCTCTAGTGGCATTTTACTCTCTTGTTTACTGGCTAGTCGTGCTTCTTCAATTGCTTTGATAGCCAAATCGTACTGACCGTTCTGTTGCAAGTCCGTTAAAAGTTCCGTTAGTGCTCTATCATCAAGCTTAGCTTTATCCACAGCAAGAGCAAATTGTTTGGCAGCTTCCTCCTTTTTTTCGAGCATTTCTAGTAAACGACCATATTCTGCGATGTACTTTACCTCTCCATCAGAGGATTTAATCTCTTTTTTAAGGAATTTCTCCGCAGTTTCCCACTCTTTCAACTTGATAAGTGTCTGTAAATAAGGCTTATGAATCAGTTTAACTGATTCTTTGCTTTTTGCCAATTTCTGAAAAATGACTCTTGCTTTTTCATATTCCCCTGCTTTAAGGTACTCCATACCCACTTCCGCCTCCTGAGCCAGTCCCACACTCGACATACTCATCCATAGCCCTAAGCAAAGCAACAATGCCGCTCCCCACTTCTTTTTTTTATTTCTCAACTCCTGTGCCATTTCATTTGAATTTTGTTTTTCACTTTTCAACATTGTATATAAATATAGTTTTTTTTTATTTTTTAAAAATTGAAAAGAAACTATTACTTCTATATGGTCTGTGGATATGTTAATTAATTGTTAAGTTATTGTTTTTTTTAACTTCATGTGGGTAAGTGATACTTTGTCCACAAGTTATCCGTTAGTTATTAACTGTTAATGTGTTGATTATCAAGTGTTTAATATTTATTAACATTTGTGTGTAAAAGTTATCCATTTATACCAAGCTTATCAACATGAGTATTTCTATGTGGTTAACTAGTCAATTAGCTAGTGGAAACTTAAGTAATTATCCACTTACACGAATGTGGGTAAATCTAATCAACAGGCTATCTTTTTTAATCAACATTAATTATACCAATTATAGACGACTTATCCACAGCTTTTGCACACACATTGTGATTTTCCACTTTTTCTTACTTTTAGCGTAAACTGAATCGTGGAAAATCCATGTGGAAATGTTACTTATCCACAATTAGTCGATGGAAAAGTTAAAACCAGTCAATTCAAAGTTCTGTTTTAGCTTTATTTTATCTTTTATAAACAAAATAGGCTCTGGAAGGCTATTTTTATCCACATCGCCAGTATCCCAACGACGATTTCCGTTTGTATCAACTACCAGTCTAATGGTGTATAGCCCTGCTTTTACGAACGTAAAATTATAAACAGAGGTATTAAACAACTCTTGCACTACCTGTCCCTGCTCGTTGATGAGTTGGACTATGAAGTTCTTCTTTTGTTTGTTGGTAACTTCCCCTCCGATTGTTCCATATAATTCTGGGTCTCGAATCGGATTTAAGGTTTTTATAAACATAGAGCTATCTCCCTCAATAGAGATAAACGCACCTTTTTGGAATTGAATACTAATGCTTTCTTTGGCTCGGATTGCTTCTTTAAAGCTGATAGTCATTTCTGTCATGTCCTTATTCCAGTGGATAAGTTCTTTTGAAACAGGAATTTTTTTGGTGGTATCACTTATTGTTTTGATGCTATCTACACTCCATGAACGAATAGGTTTACTAAATGTCAATGTGTATGCTAAACTTTTAGGCTCTACATCATCGTTGGCATCAGGTGTTATTTTGGTGGTAAGTTCTTCCTTAATATTATCGTTTTCTTTTTTGCTAGGTACTTTAAACTTAATTTTTTGGTCATGTGTGAAGACACGGTCAAGCGAGTCGGTAATGGCAAGTTGAACTTTCAGAGTATCTGTTGAATTCTTTTTCGTGTTAAAAAAGCGAATCGTGTTATTTCCTATCTGTTGATAAGTAATGCTATCGCTCGTTTTAGCAAAGTTTACCTTAACGCTTTTGATTGGTTTCAGGTAATCAATAAAGTAA
>JALRIJ010000509.1 GCA_023255485.1 Flectobacillus sp. | reverse complement strand
GCTACCTTCAACTTATGTCATTCATACAGTTGGTCCTGTTTGGAATGAAGGGAAAAAAGGGGAAGAAGTATTACTTGAAAAATGCTATTTGAATTCATTGAAACTAGCCGAAGAAAATCGTTGTAAAACCATTGCCTTTCCTAACATTAGTACTGGTATTTACAAGTTTCCTAAAAAACTTGCGGCAAAGGTTGCAGTAGATACTGTCACTGAATTTTTAAAAGAATCGGAAGTTATCAAGAAAGTATATTTTGTATGTTTTGAAGAAGAAAACTATCACCTAATTGTAGAAAAATTAAAAGAAATACAGATATGAAACATTACTTAATTCCTCAAAAACACAGGGGAAAGCATCTTAGTAGAAGCCAGCCCCTATGACACAATTTGGGGAATAGGAATGGCAGAACGTGACCCTAATATTTTGTTTCCTACAAAATGGAAAGGCGAAAATTTATTAGGTTTTGCCTTGATGGAAGTCCGAAATTTATTAAAGCAAACGAAACCTCTTTAATCACTCAATCACAAATCACTCAATACCATAGTCCAACAAACTCATGCAAACACTCAATTTCATTTATCCGGAACGCTCAAGTATTCGATTTGAACGCTTTGTTTTTCCTGATGGACAACCCCATTTGCGATTAGATTTAACAACAGTGAATCAGGACGAATCAAGCTGTCGGGTCATTTGTCGTATCGCTAATCCTAGTGATTTATTGATGGTCTTATTTGCTAAAAATGCCTTAGAAGAATTAGGTATTGCGGAGGTAGAACTAGAAATCGCTTACCTGATGGCTGCCCGCATGGATCGCCTAATGAATGAAGGAGAAGCCTTTTCGCTGAGAGTCGTGGCAACGATGTTAAACACCGCCAACTTTAAGAAAGTGACAATTTTTGACCCGCATTCAGATGTTTCAACCGCATTAATTCAACGTTCTAAAGCCATTACCAACATCGAATTTGTGGGAAATGTGCTTAACGATGCCGTTAGTCGTTTTCCTACTATGTTAACGAAAGGCTATTGTTTGGTATCGCCCGATGCAGGAGCATTAAAGAAAATCTATCAGGTTGCCAAAGCCTTGGGAGTGGAACAGGTGGTAGAATGTATCAAACACCGTGACGTACGAACAGGTAAGTTGTCAGGTTTTAAAGTATTGGAGGACGATTTACAAGGAAAAACTTGTTTTATCGTGGATGATTTATGCGACGGAGGGGCTACTTTTATTGGATTAGCAAAAGAACTAAAGGCTCGTAATGCAGGCGATATTTTGCTCGTAGTGAGTCACGGAATTTTCAGTAAAGGCTTTCATTTAGAAGGTATTAAACACAGTTATACAACCAATTCATTTCAAGACTTTACTGCGGAGGTCGAGGGACTGACGGTATTGGA
>JALRIJ010000508.1 GCA_023255485.1 Flectobacillus sp. | reverse complement strand
TAATCATAACCGTTGTAAAAGGAAGGGCTTCGTTGCTATACACATCGACGACTTTTCCTGTGATGATAAAGTCTTTTTTCTCTGCTTTTCCTTTGTAAGCAACGTTACCAGGTTCGTTCGATAATACTACTTTGAATGCCTTGGGAACGATATGCAATACACTGTTTTCATCTAAAAATGATTTTAAATCGGTTGTCTTTAAGGCTTCTTTAAAACCGATTTCCGCTTTCACATTGTCAAACCAATAACTCACACGGTATTTGGCTAATAGGGCAGGGTCTGCAATGATTTTAAGTCCTGTTTTCTTTTGTAAATCTTGGCAAATTTTGTCGAGAGGCTCGTTGTTATAAAACTCATCTTTAATAGTAATCCCCGTTGTTGGAAGGGTGTTTTGAGAATGTGCTACCTGACTGACGTAAAGCATCAGTAAGGCAAAGGCCAATAAGAGTTTTTTCATGAATAATGTTGTTTATGATATGTAGGAGTGCTTTTTCCAAAAAATGGATAGGGAGTTCTTCCTTATGAGTAACTCATAAGACAAGCAAGTTCGGAATAAGGTTGTTCTGATTTTTGAGACAATCTACAAGGGTGACGATTGTGCCGATATATGGCAGGATTGTGAGGATTTTAACAAATGGGTGGAGTTAACGAAAAGCTAGTCATTGAAGCAAACGTTGATTTTCTTTTGACATCCACTTGATTTCTTTTAGCTTTGAATAATAGAAGTTACTTAAAGCCAAGTAACGAGCGAGACACCTAAATCGGTTTTTAATCGTAGTGGATGTTACGACTAGATGGGGATTAGTAGATAATCAATAGGAACATATGGAAACAATAGAATTTAAAAGAAAAGCAAATATACTTCCAATAATTCCATTGTATGGGAACGATTTATTTTATATTGGAATGCCTCTGCAAGACCTGAATCAAATTTTATGGACTCATTATGCTGTGCATGGAGAACAATATAATGGCGGATTTTGTATGATGTATAATATTCAACTAGATAAATCTATAAAGATAACTCTTGATATAATCAAACAGCAAGTATATCGTATAGAGTTTCTAAGAGAATATAAAGGAAAATTTGATGGCATCGGGATTGGAAGTACTATTAACGAAGTATGTGCAAGTAGAAATGATATTTTTTTTGATGAGCAATATATATTAGTTGGTAACTATCCGTACGATTTTATACTAGAGATTAATAACTTAGGAAATACAATATATTCCCTTCAAGAAGTACAACTAAATATTATTACAAAAATTATTGTTGAAAACAAAAATATTTTGAACGTAAATGTATAGTTTCTAGGTCGTAAACTGGGTTTCTTTCCCCATGGCTGGTCGAGAGACGTGGCTAAGGGACATCGAGGATTACCAGCCAAGGAG
>JALRIJ010000507.1 GCA_023255485.1 Flectobacillus sp. | reverse complement strand
CGGTGCTCCTTCTATCTTATCTATGTTACAAGGACGGATTGCAGGGATTAATGTACAGGGTTCTCCTGGCTCAGAAACCATTACGTTTAGAGGAGAATCTAATGTAAAATATGTACTCGATGGAATGGAAGTACCACAAGATGTATTTGAAACAACTACGCCTTGCGAATTAGAGTTTTTGGATGTCTTGAAAAATGGAGAAGCCATGATTTATGGAGCTTCATTAGTGATTTCGGCATTGACAAAACGTGGAAATCCTAACTACGACTGGTCGAAAGATTCCAATCAGGATGCTCCAAACGTGGTCATTTTGAAAAAAATAGGTTATGCTAAAGCAAAGGAATTCTATGCTCCGACGTATTTGCCTTCGAGTATTTTTGAGAAACCTGATTTTCGTTCGACTCTTTTCTGGCAACCTGTTGTCAAAACGGATGAGAATGGCAAAGCGAGTATCAGCTTTTACACGAGTGATGCCACCAATAAAATCAATGTGAATATGCAAGGAGTTGCTCCTACAGGAAAAATTGGGGTAAATGTCATCGAATATTCCGTGAAGAAATAATTGGTTGCAAAAGGCGTTTCGTAGTCACTTAGCCTTTTCTACGAGACGCCTTTTTTACTTATTCTTTCAATACAAAACCCTCCAATGCTACCCGATGCTGTTGTAAGATGGCTTTTGACCCTTTGATAGCAAACTTTTCTACCCGCTTATGTTTGGGAATAACAATACCTAACAAGGCTCCAATAACTCCTCCAACAAACCCAGAGGTAGGGGATAAAATAGAACCTGAATAATCCTCAGAATTGGATCTAAATTTAACAGGCAAGCCTATCAATGCTCCTGCTAGAAGACCGATGCCCGCCCCTTTTACAATTGTACTCCAATGGCGATATACCTTTTGTATTTTTATGGATTTGATACGTCTGGCAGAAATTGTCTTCGTAATTTTTGATAAGTCTTCCTTGCTATACAAGCCTCGTGTTTCGAGACGTAGGCTCTGGAAGGCACTTTTGGGAACAATTGTTACGGTACTGTCTGTAACCTGACACAAAAAGCCATTGACAGACCCGTTATTTTTGAAGATAATACGAGCTCGATACTCAATCGGTTTGGACTCTTGCAGAGCAGCATGCGTATAGGTATGAACAAAGCAATATAACACCATAAATAGGTAGATGGACTTCAATTTCATGTTGATTTAGATTTGTTGGTTCTTCTACCATTTATACTGTTTTATAAAGGATGTGCGGAAGGCTTCCCTAAATTTCCGTATAAATCATAGTAGAGCCATTTGTTTAGATTTCGAGCCCAAAGGTGCTAGTTTTTAGGGAATGAAGCAAGCCTTTATAATTAAATTTAGGTGAAGGATTGGTATGATAGATTAGATATCTATA
>JALRIJ010000506.1 GCA_023255485.1 Flectobacillus sp. | reverse complement strand
TGGCCCCGTTGTCGATACTAAGTTCAAAATTGGCATTGTTGGTACTAAATGCCACCGAAATAGGAGCGGTTAAATCAGAGGCAATCACCTCAATTTTGGCACTGTTTGAAGCTGTTCCAAAATTGGTGTTAGGTACAGTTACATTGCCTGCGGTTAAAACTGGCTGACTCGCCAATGAAGCAACACTAGCCCAAGTAGCCCCCACTCGAATACGGTCTAGTGTTAAATTAGGGGCATTAGCAGCAGTCCCTTGTCTTAAAGCAATCATTCCTAGGCTGGTAGCATCATTAGGGATTGGTGTCTCAATCGTTGCTAACCACTCACTTTTGCTTGGTTCGGTATTGCTTGTAAAGGAGTCGTTAACGAACAATTCGGCTGTATCGTCCGTCGTTGAGCCTGTGTTGAAGGTATATCTGACTACGACCAAATAGGTGGTGTTGAGCGAATATGTTTTGGTGGTGTAAGCAATGGTTGCTGCGGCGGTAGAAGTTTTGGAAATCCCAAATTGAATACCGTCTGTAACCGATTTTACGAAAATACGTGGATAAAAAGTACCGCTACTAGTTGTTCCTTGAATCAAATGGATGAAATAATCACCTGCGGTTTTTGCTGCACTTACATTTACTAAAAATGAAAGATAGACACTTCCAGAAGAATAAGTCGTCCCCAGTGATTTAGAAACGTCTTCGCCCGAAGTCGTTAAAACTGCGGCATTGCCTGAGCCATTCAGCCCTGCCATGTTTAAGCCTGTGGCACTTGCAGTTATCGCACTGGTACCACCCGCACTATGAGCCGTCCATGAGTTAGCGGTTAATGCACCGCTAAAATTAAAGTCTTCCGAGAAGTCCTGTGCGGAGAGAGGATTCGTAACTAGGAATGATAAAAGTGTGGAGAGAAATAGTACAATTTTCTTCATTTATTGTTTGTTTTGATTGAAATGTATTGGTAAAAGTATTAGATTTAAGTAATGAAACTGTCCTTTTTTAGAATAAATAATCGTTATCATTTTTTTGGGGCTACGGGTTTTTATTTGAAGAGTATTATCATTAATCAAGTATGAAAAATCTAATTTTATTTTTACTAACAACTTTATTTTTTTCTTCTTGTAAGCCTGTCGCAAGACACGAAATTACGATTATGAATTTTGATGGACGAGACCCTTTTGTTGACGAAAATTCCTATTTTACGTTTATTGATTCTTTAGGTAAGCCTACGCATCTATCCTTTACGCCAAATTATAAGGTAGTGATGAATGAGGAGGAGACAAACCAGTTAGAAACAATTTTATCTATTCAACATCCTGAGCTTGATTTTGTAGATAGTTTAGCTTGTGAACCCGTTTACAACGACGTAGTTTTAGTTAAAAATCTAAAAACGAATAAGACACAACAATACCATAT
>JALRIJ010000505.1 GCA_023255485.1 Flectobacillus sp. | reverse complement strand
CTTTAATAACAACATCGTAAACCTTTAATAATATGAACAACGAAGCCTTACTAAGCGTGTTTTTAGCACGCAAACCAGTAGCTTATGTGAAAGCTGCTTTCGACAGTGAAACGAGTATTTACTCCTTTATTCCTAAAGAAACGGGAGGTCTCAGAGGAATTGTCGTACGCAAGAAGAAGCCTACTTTTCAGGCAATTATGAGTGATGATTCTGAATTTGAGGTAAGCGATTTAGACGAACTCAACTTCTGTTTTGTCCAAACACTTTCTTTATCTAATTCTTTCATTAACTAAAAACAAAAGCCCTGCAAAATGGGACTTTGCAGGGCAACATCGAAACGTCTATGACAACTATTTCAACGGGGACAAAATTAACAAATACTGTCCAAAATCCAAACAATGCCGAACAAAAGGCAACAAGTCCAATTCAACGACTTATCACCGCTATTGCCACCATTCCGATTGAATGGGGCTTGGAACAACTTCATACGAAGTCCATTTTAATTACCATCATGCTGTTCTGTTTGAACATCGTTTTATTAGTCCTGTTCCTGCTCTGTACGATTGATGTGTTTTACATTCTTAGAAAAGGGAAAACACTTTTCGATGATATTTTCCACTTAGATCTACGTGGATTATTTACCAAAGAAGAGGAAGATGATAGCAAGTATTTCTTTAACAGTGACCCAGAAGAACTAAAGCGACAATTTTCCAGCTTAGAGATGGTCAAGAGTCCTCATGGAAAAGAGAAGTTTAAGATTGTAGGTTCAACTGATAGAGCCTTAACGATTGAGGAGACTAAAGCAGATATGGTCACAGCAACGCATCATGTAAAAGAGAGAGGTCCAGGAAAAGGAGGTCTGAATGTATTTAATAAACTCAAGTGGACTTACTATTATACAACAGCATCTCAAATGCTCAAAGAGAGGAAAGAATTCTTTGAAACAGGTACTCATCGGATTTTCCTCAAGAACAAATCAGGAGAAGCCATCATCATTGAAGGAGCTTATCAGCCAGCCCTTGATGGAGCAAAGGAATACATTAAAGAAGGCTTTTGTAGTAATGAGATGGTTCAGTGCTACCATTTCCCACAGGCAGAGAAAAGTAACGAGTTTCGTCAGATAGAATACAATACCATCTACGAAGCTGAAAAGATAGATTACCACACAGAGACCATCGTAAAAAACACTTTTGGAATATATTAATATGGAAACAATGCTAACAAGTAAGAAGTCTATTTTCCAGACGATAATCGACTTCATTTTCACGGTCAACTTTATTACGATAGGAATGCTTATCGTGAGTATTGCCCGAAGTATCGAAACTCAAACGCTGTATGCAGATGCCTATCCCGAACACTTGCAAGGTTTCTCCCGAATAGCAGCATCATGGTTTATGGCAGTAGCTTTTGAAG
>JALRIJ010000504.1 GCA_023255485.1 Flectobacillus sp. | reverse complement strand
AGGGCAGCCCATCATTGAACGTGGTTGCTGGCGCGATCCAGTCCTTCACGGGAGACGATGTAGCAGCGCTGATCTATTCGAGCAGCAGCGCCAGCACAGAGGCTCAGAAGTGGCGCGGCATCATTCCGCTGGCGCAGCCGGTGGGGTTCGTGCAGTGGCAGGAGCTGCAGCACGCGCTGTTCAGGCACTTCGAGCAGGAGACCGGCCTCAAGCCCGACTACGCGCTGGACAGGGCGGGCCAGCCGGTCTATATGCCAAACGTCCCACCAGCTCGGCGCGATGTGTTTGGCGAGCCTGAGTTCTATCAGCGCTTGGTTTTTGATGGCGATGGCCTCAAGCCAAGCAGCGGCAAGGTCAAGGCGGTCGTGATGGCACTTCGCCAGGAGCGCGCCGCAATGGATGCGGCTCATTCAGCAAGGCGCGAAAAGGCGCGAGAGGCTGTCATGGCCCGCACCATGGGCAAAGGCGACGGAGACAGCGCGCTGGACATCATCAAGCGCTTCAATGATGCCAATAGCGTCTCCGACCTTCTGCGGGTCAATGCCTATGACCAGAAGGGGCGTAGCGACGATTGGCGCAGCCCGTACCAGTCCAGCGGGTCTTACGCTACGCGCGACTTCGGAACGCACTGGATCTCTCTGTCTGAGTCTGACGCATCGGCTGGCTTGGGGCGTCAGACCAGCGGGTCTTCCAGCCAGTGCTTTGGGGATGCGTTCGACCTGTTCTGCCACTTCGATCACGGCAACGACTTCAAAGCCGCCATCAAGGCGCTGGCCGCAGAGGAGCGCAAAGACCGGCGCGACGACATGGCGCGATTCGAGCCGTCGTTTTCTGCTAGTGAGGACTTTGCGCAGTTCATCGGAGCGCAAGACGAGGCGACGGCAGCGCAAGAGGCTGGCAGCGCAGCGGATGACTTTGCAGCGTTCATCAATCAGTCGTCCATTGATGCGGATGCGGCTGACCAACCTTCTCGTTCGGTGGCTATGACGGGCGGCGCAGCGGCACTACAGCGCGCCATGCAGCGCATGGATGCGGCAAGCCTTGAGGAGCTGACAGGCGAGGTGCCAAGGTTTGTTGAGCGGCTGCAAGGCATCGACCAGATGGGTCTAAGCGCACTGGCCAGCCACTACAAAAAATCGATGAAGCGGGTCGGGGTGACGATCAGCATCAACGACGCACGTTCCATCATCAAGAACAAGCCGCTCAAGGACGCCGAGCGCGAGCAGGCCGAGCTGGCACGGGCCTCGTTTAAGGCATCGGCAGAGACGAGCGAAATGCTGCGGGACTGGGTGTATCTGGAGCAGTCCGAGCGGTTTGTGAACCTGCGTGATGGGCGCGAGCTGTCCAGCAAGTCGTTCGACATGATCTATGCGGCAGACGTTCCCGTGTCGCCTGATGAGGACTACCCTAAGGCGGCGAGCCGGTTTTTCTCGCTATCAG
>JALRIJ010000503.1 GCA_023255485.1 Flectobacillus sp. | reverse complement strand
TCTAATTACCCCTGTATAATCCGTAGAATTAATTACCAAAGGGCTTGTTTTTGCCCCAAGAGATAATTGGAAAAAGCCTTTACCTGCTTTCTCCGAAATGTATGAAGGTTCACCAATTGCCCATAGTGTATGAGGTAAACAGAGGGCAATTAGTAGGTAGCCGAACAATAATAGTTTGACTTTTACCTGTGTATTTATGATTGAGTTCATAGTGTACGTACATTTGATGTAGGAGAGTTAATGCCTACTTTTTTAATCCTTTAATATGTTCTGCTACGTTGAGCATGGTATCTATATAAATATCTTTTTGGTTATCCTTCAAGTAGTGAACTAACTGACTATGAGCTTCTTTAGAAACATTTAAGCCATGTTCACCGCCAACGCCATGAAAAAGAAATACCAATAGTTTGCCTGATTTTTGAGCTTCTTTAACCAACTCAATCATTTCTTCTCCTGATTTTCCTTCCATGCTATAACAGTCTATATCCAAGAGATTTTGCTCTTCAAAAGCGTGCATTTGACTTCTTACGGCACGAGCTGCTACAAATTCACTGGCAAGCGATTGAATAAACTCGCCTTCTATCACCTTTTTATGTCCACAGGTGAAAGCAAAAGTGCGTTTATCTTTTCCATCAATGGCTTTCAAGTATGTATTACACATTTTGATTTCATCCTGAATTTTTCTCAAACTGTATTTACTTAAATCGTATTCTGGTTTCACCCAACTCATGCCAGCACCCGTAGCATCACAAGGATGATAGAGCGTATGATTGCCTAATTCGTGTCCATTCATGGCAATTTTTCTCCAATCGCTGAGTCTTTTCATGCCAGCATCAGAAGAAGCTGTTAAGTAAAAAGTACCCTTCAAACTCAAGGAATCTAAGACAGGAGCAACGTTGTCCAGATGCACATTCAAGGCATCATCATACGTAAGAACGACAGCACATTTTTTGCCTTTCCACGGTTTTGTTTCATCCAACTCTTCGCCATCCGTTCTAAAAGGAGAAGCAGGTAAATTGGCTGAATTATAGAAGTTTACGCCTTCTGGATTATCCTGCCAAGCATAGCGAACATACTTAGGGGCTTTCACCGTTTCATTTGATAGTTCAATCTTATCCTTAGCCACGATATGAGCTTTCGCCCAAACAAATTTCTTATCATAACCAGCAATAGCGAACCACCGTAATTCTTCACCATCTTTTGAAACAATGCCATCACCTGTGTTATCGAAAGTGAGTACAATTTTGTCTTTATCAATTACTTGACTTTTTAACGTAGGGCCAGAATGAACAATAGATTTGTCGTTATAGGCAATATGTTGAGCGGCAAGTGCCAAGCGTTTACCAATATCTTTTTTGTTTAAGGGATGAATATCATTCCATTCGCCTAAGTCGATGGTTGTTGTTACAGCTGTGTTAGGAAGTGTCAGGGCTTTGTTTTGAGCT
>JALRIJ010000502.1 GCA_023255485.1 Flectobacillus sp. | reverse complement strand
AAGCGTTTTGAGTCCCCAAATTGGTCCGTTCGTCTAGGGGTTAGGACACGTCCCTTTCACGGATGAAACACGGGTTCGATTCCCGTACGGACTACAATTTCAATGCAGATAAGCACTTTTAACGAGGTGCTTATTTTTTTTGCCCCTCATTATCAGGCACTTACACTCCTACTTCCTTGATGAAATGTGCGTTTTAATCTTACTCGCACTTGATTTTCCTTACTCGCATTTTATCATGCACCTTAATCTGATACAAAAAAAAGATGGAATAATATTTGTTGAGTTTTTGTCTCACAAAAACCAATAAATCAATGTATAACACAAAAAAAGAATGATCAAGGTGCAGTTTTTTGCACGAAATGCGGCAACAGCAGACCCAAACGACTCATTATCAATCCATTGCCAGCTCGCTCTCGATAATGAGAAACAAGCAACTCCTTTTTCCCTCAGAATCGCTGTTCCGCTAAGGTATTGGCAATCTAATCGTTACGGAAATTGGGTAAATGAGGATTATTTTAGGGCGGACACTATTAACTCATACCTCAAAAGCACCGTTTGTGCTTTTGAAGACATTATTGCCTACCTTAGAATGACGGAAGAAGAAATTTCTTACAAAAATCTCAGAAAATATTTTGACACCTCTACTTTTTCGATGGTTACACCATCAAAGAGTGTAAAATCGTATCCAAAACTAATTGATGTTTTTGATGAAATGGTTGAGGTTACTGGGCAAAAAAGAAAATGGGCTAAGAATACCTACAAGACCTATGAGTCAAGAAGAGTCAACCTAGTAACCTTCCTAAAAGTCAAAGGACTTGAGTCCATTCGTATCAATGAGGTACGGTACAAGTTCTTTGAATCCTTTGATGTTTGGTTAATGACCAAGGGTGATGTTTGCAGAAATTACGCCAACAAAATTCTTGGCTCTGTAAAAAAAGCACTTGCTTATGCTGTCAATGCTGACTATTTGGAAAATATGCCTATTGGGAATTTGAATTTGGAATACGATCCTCCCAAAGCTCCTAATTACTTACTCCCACTTGATCGAGTAAAGATTAAGGAATATCAAGGCTCTATGTATAAACGAGTGCGTGATATTGCCGTATTCTTAATGTACACTGGTTTTAGTTACGTAGATTACCTTGAGCTTTCGGAACAACACTTATTAGAAGAAGATGGTTGGAAGAAAATACGTCACAAGAGCAAAGTATTTGCTTTACCGCCACTAATGGATCCTGCCAGAGAACTCATTAAAGAGTATCAAGGGGTAGATAACCTCCCTAAGATGGATTTGACTGATTTTAATAAGAAACTCAAGCATTTTGGAAATTATATTGGTGTTACGATAGAAACCGTGGGATTTAACCTGACTAGTTCGGTATTTAGAGACACCTTCTGCTCCATGATGGAAAATGAGCTGTATATTGACCATCGAACACCGATGGCAATGA
>JALRIJ010000501.1 GCA_023255485.1 Flectobacillus sp. | reverse complement strand
AGCGTTAAGGTCTTGTTCAGAATTTTTTTATCTAAGCCAAATGAATTTTTATAATAGCGAATCCCTTCTTTTAAGCACGTCGGTTTCCCATCGGTAATCATAAAAATCTGCTTATTTTTATTCTTTCTTCTTCGTAACAAATCCATGGCCAGCTCCAAACCTGCCACTGTATTGGTATGATAAGGGCCAACCTCAAGATAAGGTAAATCTCTCACTTGGATTTGCCAAGCATCGTTTCCGAATACAATCACATCTAAGGTATCTTTTGGATATTTAGTCATAATCAACTCAGAAAGAGCCATTGCTACCTTTTTGGCAGGTGTAATGCGGTCTTCGCCATAAAGAATCATCGAGTGCGAAATATCAATCATTAACACCGTGGATGTTTGAGCTTTATACTCCTTGTCCATGATTTCGAGGTCATTTTCAGTGAGCATAAAAGCCTCTAAACCGTTGTTGATTTGAGCATTACGGATAGATTCAGTCATGGCAATTTGATCCATCGAATCGCCAAATTGAAATTCTCTTCGGTCGGTATTCGCTTCGTCGCCTGTTCCCTGATAGGGCGTTCGGTGATTGCCACTGTTGCCTGTTTTTTTGAGTTTCCCAAAAATCTCGTCCAACGATTGTTTACGAATAGATTGTTCCCCTTTACTGGTCAGCACAGGTTGCTGTTCGTTATCCTCGTTTTTTTCTTCTTTGATATAGCCTTTCGATTTGAGATCATCAATAAAATCCGCAATTCCATAGCTGTCGTCTGTAAGATTGTATTGTTTGTCTAAGGAGGTAAGCCACGACAAGGCCTCGGAGACATTGCCCGCTGTCATGGTAACAAGTTGATTGAAAATATCGAGCAATTGGTCAAATTTTGCCTTATTGCCTTCTGCTGTCTCTTGCGGAATGAATTCTGAAAAACGATAACCAAGCATACAAATATAAATTTTAAGGTAAATTTGCCTATAAATAGAACGTTATTCTGGGGATTTTGTTCATTTAAAACGATTGAACAGAGGAAACGGCCTTGATTAATCAACAAAATAATTACCGTAAAAATTCATTTAAGATGACATCATTAGAAATCGTAAAGGCATATTACGAAGCCTTTAATCAGCAAAATTGGGAGGGAATGTTGGCTTTAGTGAGTCCAGACATTTGTCACCAGCCTAATCAAGGAGAACCTCGCATCGGAATCGAATTGTTCAAGGAGTTTTTAGGACAAATGGATTATGCCTATGAAGAGAAATTAACGGATATGGTATTTTTTACGCCTGAAAGTGGCAATCGTATTGCGGCTGAATTTGTGGTAAATGGAATTTATAAAGTAGGCGACGAAGGTTTTCCAGAAGCACACGGACAAACCTATGTGTTACCAGCAGCAGCGTTCTTAGAAGTAACAGACGGTAAAATTAGCCGTGTGACGACCTATTACAATTTACCTCTTTGGATTAAATTAGTAAGT
>JALRIJ010000500.1 GCA_023255485.1 Flectobacillus sp. | reverse complement strand
ATACGTAGCGGGTGCGAATTGGAAACACCCGTCTGGCCCTAAAAGTAGTATTGATGGACTAGATAATTATCCTGTTGTTCAGATTTGCTACGAAGATGCCAAAGCGTATGCAAAATGGGCAGGAAAACGCCTACCAAGCGAAGCAGAGTGGGAGTTTGCTGCCAGAGCAGGAAGACCCAATACCAAATATTATTGGGGAACTGAGTTAAAACCAAAAGGAAAATGGCAAGCAAATATTTTTCAGGGAAGTTTCCCGAATAATAATTTGGCAGAAGACGGCTATAAGGAAGCTGCTCCTGTGAGGTCTTTCCCTAAAAATCCTTTTGGAATTTATGATTTAGAAGGAAATGTCTGGGAATGGTGTAGTGATTTATACCGCTCAGATTATTATAAATCAAGCCCGAAATTGAATCCTAAAGGCCCTACAAGTAGCTATGACCCCGAAGAACCTGGCGTAGAAAAACACGTGCAACGAGGTGGCTCGTTCTTGTGTAGCGATCAGTATTGTATTCGGTATATTGCTGGAAGTAGGGGCAAAGGAGAAACAACGAGTGCTTGCAATCATCTAGGCTTTCGTTGTGCGAAAGATGCCGTTAATTAATAATTGGAATTGTGATTAAGTTGTTGATTTTAAAATGGTTATTCATTTTTTATGTGTAACCATTTTTGTACCCTTTCTGGGTTAAGTACTACTTAAATTGAATCGTATTTTAGCATAAAACTAGGTATATCCATGATTAAAAAATTACAATTGATTGTACTAGGCCTACTGTTTGGTACATCATTATTCGCACAAACAAGCGATAACGACAAGAAAAATTGGCTTTCGGCTGATCTATTTGCTTCAAAAATAGGAGAGCAAACAAATCCTCAAATTATTGATGCTCGAAGTGCTGAGGAATTTGCCCTCAATCATATTAAAGGAGCTGTCAATGCCAATGCACAAAGTGCTGACTACAAGAGCATTATTGAAAAGTTAAATGCAAATAAACCCGTTTTTGTTTATTCTATTGCTAATGGAAGAAGTGTTGCCTTGGCAAAAGAACTAGCAGCGAAGAACTTTCAAGAGGTCTATGTGTTAGATGGCGGTATTGGTGCATGGGTAGGAACTGGAAAACCTGTTTTTACTACAGCTACAAAAGGATTAAGCTTACAAGAGTACAACCAAATTTTAGCATCAAACAAAGTCGTATTGGTTGACATTGGTTCTCGTTACTGTGGGGCTTGTAAGAAAGTAAAACCAGTCTTGGATTCGTTGAGAAAAGAACATGGCGATGCCCTAAAAATTGTAGAAATTGAATTGGAAGATAGTCCTCAATTGATTGCATCCCTTAAAACAGTTAGCTCATTCCCGTATATCATCTTATACAAACAAGGAAATATTAGTTTGAAGAAAAGTGGAATCACCGATTTGAAAGGTGTATTAGACACTGCGTTAGCACAAGTACACTAATAGTTGTACC
>JALRIJ010000004.1 GCA_023255485.1 Flectobacillus sp. | reverse complement strand
GTAAAAATGATTCGGATACGTTTATGCCTAAACCCAAAGGTTATAATCGTATTGACTTACCTGTAGAAGCCTATCAGCCTTTGACCGAAAAGCATCCCTATCGTTTTGACTATTCTAAATATGCGATTATCAAAAAAGACTCTGTCCGTTGGGCTGAACCTCATTGGATTTATATTGTCTATCCAGAATTTAAAGCCATGATTCAGCTTACTTACAAACCTTTACATGGCGATAAAGTTAAACTGGCTCATTTGATTGACGACGCTCATATTCTTGCGGCAAAACATAACATTAAAGCCTATTCGATTCAAGATTTAATCTTGAAAACTCCTAGTGGTAAGACCGCTAACTTAATGGAATTAGAAGGCGAAGTTCCCACTTATTTACAGTTTTATACAACCGATTCGACGAAGCATTATTTGCGTGGTGCTTTGTACTTCAACACAGCTCTTAAAAGCGATTCTCTTGCCCCTGTGATTGACTACCTTAAAAAAGATGTCATTCATTTGCTCAATACCTTAGAATGGGAAAAATAGCCTATTGAATATCAAACAAGGCTTTTAGTTCGGAGGCTTCACTCGCAGGTAAACGGCCTGCCAATACCAATCGCAATTGACGACGGCGTAAAGCCCCTTCGTAATATTCTTTTTCCTCAGCAGTTTCTGGAATCGCTTGGGGTACATCAATCGGACGACCCGACTGGTCAACAGCTACAAACGTAAAAAAGGCTTTATTGGTCGATACTCGCTGTTGAGCTGGAATATTTTCTGCCCATACATCAATGACAACCTCCATCGACGAATTAAAGGCTCTTGTTACTTTCGCTTGCAAGGTAACCACACTCCCTAAAGGAACCGATTGTTTAAAGGATACATTATCGACTGACGCTGTGACAACGATACGATTACAATGTTTTTGAGCACAAATTGCTCCTACCACATCCATCATACGCATCAGATTTCCCCCCATTAAATTACCCAATGTGTTGGTATCGTTCGGAAAAATCATCTCCGTCATAATTGTCAATGACTCAGACACTACTTTCGTTTTACTCATTTTAAAAGGCTTTATAGTTGATTGATGATTACTTCTTCAATTCGCTTATTTCATCCAAATTAACGGTTTTGAAATGCTCATAAGCCTTTAAAACAATCGATAAGCCCACCACGACTTCGGATGCAGCTACTACAATGACAAAAATAGCGAATAACTGCCCCTGTAGACTAGGGTCATTTTTGCTGAATGCAACCAAATTAAGATTCACCGCATTGAGCATCAATTCGATACCCATCAATACCATAATGATATTTCGTTTGGTCACAACAATTCCTAAACCAATACTAAAGAGTAAAGCACTCGTTAACAAATAATACGAGATATAAGCCATGAGATTCGGATTCTTAATTAGCGTTTTATTTTTGCTTTGTACTTAAATAAGCGGCTCCCAATAGAGCGGCCATGAGTAATACACCCGATACTTCAAAAGGAAGTACAAAATCGGTCATCAATTGTAAACCAATCGTTTGCGTAGTTGCTTTCAAAGGCGTATCCGTAAAAAGAGAGGCTTGAACTTCTGCAAAATGACCTTTTGAAAACACGAAATACAACAAACCAAACATCCCTGCTGCGACCACAAGCCCAATAACACGATTCGTATTTTCAGTTAAAATATCATTACGTCCTTGCGATTTTGTTCCCTTCTGGTTTGTTAGCATGACTCCAAAAATGAGTAAGACTAAAATCCCTCCGATATATACTAATATTTGGGCGACTCCCAAAAAATCAGCCCCTACAATCACATATAGTCCAGCCATTCCGAGGAATGTTACTAACAAACTAAAGGCTGCGTAAAGGACATTATTGGTCAATAATACGACCAGTGCTGACACTACACTGAGTAGAGCAAAGGCTATAAAAACTAGTTGTATCAATTTTCTGTATCTGGATTTGATGTTGGTCGTTTAAATTTCGGACGGAAAGCTGGCTTCGGCTTTGCTTCTTCTACCGCTGGGGTTTCTGTGGGCGTTTCGGCAAGAGGCTCTTCCACCTGACTTACTTCGCTCGTGGTCGCATCCGTAGAGGGCTTCTTAAACTTCGGACGGAAAGCTGGCTTCGGCTTCGCTTCTTCTACCGCTTGGGCTTCAGTAGGCGTTTCGGCAAGAGATGCTTCCTCCTGACTGACTTCGCTCGTTACCGCATCTGTAGAAGGCTTCTTAAACTTCGGACGGAAAGCTGGCTTTGGCTTCGCTTCTTCTACCACTGGCGTAACTTCATCAACTGGTTTGGTTGGTATTTCACTCGAAGTTTGTTCCTCTTCTTGGACAGCAGGCTTTTTAAAGGCTGGTCTAAAAGCTGGTTTTGGTTTGGGTAATTGCTCTTCGGTTGGCTCAACTGTTTTAGCTTCTTCTTGTACAGGCGGAGTATCTACCGCTTTTGCAACAGGGCGAGCCATAGGTTTGAAGGCAGGCTTTGTCGCAGGCTTCGGTTTATCTTCCTCCGCAGCAGTTGGTTTTGCCGTCTGCTTTTTGAACGCCTCTTTTTCAAGCATAAACTGCTCGTACAAATCCTTCTTTTCCTGAGCTTGTTCTGGTGATAGATTTCCAAAAGCAAAATTATGTTTCGTAATATCAAACTCCGAGAAGTCGTATTCCTTCGACATTGTAAGGCACTCTGTTGGGCAAACCGTTGTACACAACCCACAGAAACAACATTTTGCCATATCAATATCGAACTTGGCAGCATACAAACGAATCGCAGAGCCATCCGACGCATGACCCACTACACCTGTCGCTTTGATAGGCTCAATCTCGATACAGTCAACAGGACATACCTTAGCACATTTGTCACAGACGATACAATCATCCATTTCATTATGCAACTGATAGCGTCCGTTATCAGGTACGGGTAAGAGTTCTCTAGGATACTGTGTGGTGACAATCCCTGTTTGTTGGTCAAAATAAGAGACATTACCGACAAACATTGGTTTACGGCTTCTTCGTGCCTCTAGGAGATGACGAAAAGATAAACTAAGTCCTTTCAAAGACGATTTAACCCCTTCTTTAATATTTCCCCAATATGTATTATTAGCTCCTTTTTGCATGTACATTCACCTTCTACAAGGTTTATAAAACGAAACCACAAAACTAGTTATAAAATACTGTTTTCGATGGCTTTTTCTTGTTTTTGTGCCCTTACGCATAGACATTAAAGCCTAAGAAGAGCAATTAGATAACAACAGAAGTACACTCTAACCATAAAAAGTCTTTATTTTAGCCCACTCTTGAGCTTCTAAACTACAGCTTCATTATGTTGCTCTTTTCAAAAGACGGTAAAAAAATATTACATTTTTTTTCGTGAAAATAAAAAAACTTTTTTCACCTTTTCGACCTATTTTTTAACATTGTTTTTGATTTTTTCCTATCTTAACAAGACAAATGCCTTTCCACTCAACTACAATTTGAACATATCTCCATTTTATTGACTGAAAATAGCCTAAAAGCAATAGAACAACCTTTGTAAAGTCCAAAAAAAAATAATAAAAAACAAAAAAATGAGTATTTACACTTATATGGGTGAAAAGAAAACATCTTTTTTGATAAATGACTTACTTGTTGTTCAATAAGCCAAAATTATTAAGGGTTATTCGGACAAAAAAACAAAAAAATGCTAAAAATCACCTATTTTACACACTTTTAGCTGTTTTTTAGGGCATTTGATAATTACTTTTTTTCTTATAATCTTTCGGAAAAATAACGAAAAAACGCTTCGGCACATTACATATCATGGAAAACACGGCATTCAATCAACAGTACTTAACATCAAACTTATATACGAGTACCAACGAAGTAGAAATTTTGGATATTCTTATCGACAACGGGCATTTACCAAAGCATTTCAACAGTACCCAAGTAGTTTCATTTTTGAGAGATGAGGATTTTTACTTAATCCTTTTCATCGTAAACCCTAATGGAAGAAAAGGCTTTTTAATGTACAAAGTAGTCGACTTTTCAATTCATTTAGAAGAATTGTATATGCTATCTGCTACTTTCGCAGGACTTATGCAAGCAGTAGAAGATAACTATCCATATAGAATGGCTAAACATAAAGTAGAGCAAATCATGACGATGGCGGCTACCTTCAGAGCTTTATTTCATAAAAGAGTAGATGCGGACGATTACTTAAACGCAGCCTAATCTCCTACAAGAAGGTATCAAGTTTATCAAGGCACGTAGGTACAGAGTAATCTTTGCCCATAAAATACGACAAGTATTTTGTGCCAACTACACTTCAAAAACATATCACTAAGCCCTTGCCATCGAATTGGTAGGGGCTTTTTTGGTAAAAAGTGACTACATCACTACATAAAGTCAAGTCAATAACCGAAAAATTATATTTTCTAATGATTCTTTAGTAATATTAACCTACGAAATTCCATTTTTATAATCAAATCCATTTCCCCCATGAATCAGAATACCAAAATTTTCGTTTGGGCTTTATCTGCCGCACTAGGCGGTTTTCTTTTTGGTTTCGACACAGCCGTTATTTCGGGTGTCGAACAAACCTTACAACAAATCTGGCAACTCGATGCTTTTCAACACGGACTAACCGTTTCGATTGCCTTAATCGGCACGGTATTCGGAGCGATGTGTGGTGGTATGATTGCCGATAGTTTAGGCCGAAAGAAATCACTTTTTCTGATTGCAGCACTTTATTTGTTTTCATCCATCGGTACCGCTTACGCCTACGACTGGTCCGTGTTTTTACTTTTCCGTTTTTTAGGAGGTTTTGGCGTTGGGGTTTCATCGGTTGTTGCCCCCCTTTATATCACCGAAATTTCACCTGCTGCCAAACGAGGACGCTTGGTTGCTATTTTCCAATTTAACGTAGTGTTTGGGATTTTGATGGCCTATTTATCTAACTACTTACTCTCAGGAGTTGGAGAAGAAGACTGGCGTTTAATGCTGGGTATTCAGGCTATTCCTTCCGCTATTTATATCTTACTCGTTGTGTTTATTCCAGAAAGCCCTCGTTGGTTATTACTCAAAAAGGACGATGTGAGTCAAGCTCGTAGTATTTTAGCGACCATTGGAGAGCCCAATGTAGAAGGAACAATTAACTCTATTCTAAAGAACGCAACACAGAGCAATACGCCTTTGTTTCAAGCGGCCTACAGCAAACCTATCTTATTAGCGGTTTTATTTGCCGTTTTCAATCAGGTTTCAGGAATCAATGCCATCATTTACTTTGCTCCTCGCATTTTTGAAATGGCAGGTATTGGCAAGAGTTCGGCACTCCTTTCTTCCGCAGGTATTGGTTTAATCAATTTAGTATCTACGCTAGTGGGTATTAGTATGATTGATAAATTTGGCAGAAGAGCCTTAATGTTTGTAGGTTCTATTGGATTAATTCTGACCTTAGTTTTAGTTTCTAATGCCTTCTACAGCCAACAAATGGGTATGAATGTTCCCTTTTACCTGTTTGCTTATATCGCCTTTTTTGCGTTCTCGCAAGGAGCTGTTATTTGGGTATTCATTTCAGAAATTTTCCCGAACGAAGTACGTGCTAAAGGGCAAGCCTTGGGCTCATTTACCCACTGGTTTATGGCTTCTGTCATTGCGTTTACCTTTCCTTATATCGTAGAAACATTTGGAGGTGGCTTAGTCTTTGCGTTTTTTGCATTTACGATGTGCCTACAATTATTGTTTGTCTGGAAAATGATGCCAGAAACAAAAGGGAAATCTCTCGAAAACATGGATACTCCCATCATTATGCACTAATAAAGTAAGAATTCGGAATGATGAATGTTAAATTCCACCTTTTTAATTCAACTATTTGATAATAAGTGATTTATCTAACACCCAACGTTATTAACTTGTAGTATATCTGTTTCTGGTTCAAGTTAAATAGCATAAAAAAGGTCGTTTCTGTCAGAAAGAAACGACCTTTTTTATGCTATTTTTATTCTTATTTCCTCAACGCTATCAAACGCCAGCGAGTTGCAAAGAGAGCTATAAAAATGACCGACAAGAAATACAGAACATTTCGAGAGTCGATTAAGCCACGCCCTAAAGCATCGTATTGATAATCCAATCCTAATTTACCGAGTAGATACCCAAAACTACCCATGAATGGTAAAGCGGCAAAGCTACTGATGGCGTAGTAAAGAATCAGGCATAGTACAAATGCTAGTACAAAAGCCGTCACTTGGCTATCGGTTAACGCAGAGGTAAACACTCCCATTGCGGCAAAAACACAACCTAATAAAAAGAGCCCAAGATAAGAACTAAAGACGGCTGCTGAATCTACATTCCCCTGTGGATTTCCTAACTGATATACCGAATAGTAATAAAGCAAGGTTGGTAGTAAGGCTAAAAGAATCAATGCACAACAAGCCACGTATTTTCCTAAGACAATTTGCCAAGCCGTTAAAGGCTTTGTTAAAAGTAATTCAATCGTACCACTTTTCACTTCTTCTGAAAATGCTCGCATCGTAATGGCAGGAATCAAAAATAAGAAGACAAAGGGTGCTACCTGAAAAAAGGAAGACATATCGGCATAGCCAAAATCAAGTATATTGTCTTTAAAAAACCAAACAAATAAACCTGTTGTCGTTAGAAATACACCAATAACAATGTAGCCTATCAACGAACTTAAGAAGGTATTAATTTCTTTTTTAAAAATTTGGAGCATGAAAGAAAAAGTTAGAAACTGATAAAATAGTGGTGAATGGAAGAACCTAAACAAGCATTATTAACCACATAACATCGTTCTGTGAAAACGTAGCAATCAATTGCCAATGTTTACGATGTTACTATATAATTCTTAAAAAATGTGTCTTACTACTTATATTATTCAAAAATAGACTTCTCTTTTCTAAGAAACGCAGCAACAATCAAAGAAATTATAATTCCTAAAACAAGTAGTACAAAAAACTTGAGAATGAATAAGAATCCGACACTACTTGATAATTGTCCCGAAGCCGAAGCAATATTTTTCTCATACTGCTCAGCCGTCATACCTCTTGCTAAGGCAAGTTGACGCTGTAATTGCTCTAATTTTTGCATGGTTTCAGGAGAAATAAATCGTAAATAAACCCCGTTGAAAGCAGCAACCAATAATCCTGAAATTGCCGAAACCAAAGCCCCGATTTCAAACCCTTGTCCAAAAGTCAAATAGCCTTCGTTATTGGTGCGAGCAGCTTTCATTGCCAGCACATAGACAATGGTACTCACCAAAAGTCCTACCACAAAGGCGATGGTAGCCACGGTGTTATCACGATAGGCCTCCAGCACATAATTAAGGGCTGTACTAATCATTCCTAAAACACTCAAAATAGCTCCCCATTTCAAGGCTAATTGAGTCGGTGTACGTTCTCTCATAATTCCTTAAACAGCTTTGGGAGTAATATAATGTCTCTTAAAGTAAATGGCAATCATCATCGACATAAAAAAGCCAAGTGGCAACTTCCCTTTTAAGCCTTTGAGTTCATCCCATGCTAAATCACTAGGTGTTAACAATTTAAACCCTTGAATTGCCTGACTATAGACCGCTTCTCCTAAATCTTTCACATATTCTTCTTTCACGTTGGGCAACGTCAAGACTCGTAGCGATTCTGCAATAAAATCTTGAACCATTGTAGGGTCTGCACTCAACCAATAATACAATCCAGTAGCACTAATACAAGCACCTACCAAATTGGTAAGATTAGCAATTAGAAGACACTCCCAAAAATGGATTACCTTATCCACGTTTTTTTCACGGCACGACCAAACCGCTAAGGCCATACAAACGCCACTCAATAAGATACTAGGGGCTTTTTTACCATCCAAAGGAATCACTCCCATTGACTTCACTACAAAGCAGTAAACCAATGTAAGAACACCTGCTAAAATCCCGTATAACAATACGGATTTTAAATATGTTAGTTTAAACATTTCTTCTTTTCTAAAATGTGATTAAAACTATTTTGAAATCACTGCAATCGCTTTACCCTTCAACTGTTTGCCGATGAAAGGCGAGTTTTTGGCACTTGATACAATATTTTTTTCTACATATACCCACGTTTCGTCCTGACTAAAGATTGTCAAATTAGCCTTCTCTCCTACCGCAATTTGAGGAATTGGTAAGCGTAAGATACGACGAGGATTGATGGTTATTTTTTCAATTATTTCTTCTAGTGATAAGCCTTCGTTATAGGTATTGACTGCTGCGAAAAGCGTTTCTAAGCCAATTGCTCCAAAATCTGCCACATCAAATTCCAACTTTTTCGATTCTTCATCATGTGGTGTATGATCCGAAACGATGGTATCAATCGTGCCATCTGCTAAACCAGCCCAAAGAGCCTTTACATCTGCGGCAGTACGGAAAGGAGGATTTACCTTAAAATTGGTATCAAAATCGACCAAATCACCTTCGGTAAAACATAACTGATGAGCCGCAACATCGCATGAAATCGGCAAGCCTTTCGCTTTACCTTGACGAATTAAATTCACTGATTCGGCAGTTGAGATACAAGAGAAATGCAACAGACTTTTATCGTTACTTAAATCCCCAAAGGGCGTATCCATTACATACTCCAACAACTTCAAATCACGCATAATCATAATTTCCTCCGCCATGTTAGGCATGCCTTTCATCCCTATCAAAGCACTTACGACTCCATCGTGCATTTGCCCGAAATGGGTAAGATTTTTATCCTCTGGTTGATTAATTAAAACGCCACCAAACTGAGTCAAATATTGAAGTGTTTTCAACAAAATATCAGGATTCTGCAAAGGATGTTCACCGTCAGAGAAAGCAACTGCTCCCGCTTCGTGAAGGTCAATCATTTCCGTAAAATCTTTCCCGTCTGTATTCACCGTAACGGCAGCCATCGGATAAAACTTCACTAAGTCTCCTGCTCTTTTGAGGTAATGAATACTTTCACGAGTTTGTACAACAGGTTTGGTATTGGGCAAAAGAGCCAAAGAAGAAAAGCCTCCTGCTAAGGCAGCTTTCTCAAGTGAATAAAGGCTTTCCTTATGCTCATAGCCTGGGTCTTTTGCATGTACACGCATATCAAACCAGCCAATAGAAACACAAAGATTGTTGCCTTCAATAATCTCATCTGCTTCTACATCAATTAACTCATCTAATTGAGTAATGATACCATTATCAATAAAAATATCTCTTACCAACCCATTGAGTGTGGTATTTTTAGAAACAATTCTAGCAGAACGAATAAGAATCTTCACCGTATTGTAAATTATAATTTTGTTGAAATAAAATAAACGACGCTCAACGATAAGTATCGCTCAAAAGGTATTCTTGCCTTTGGAGGCATCTAAGGGGTGTTTTTAGGACACGGTCAAAAAAAAGCCCTGTAAACAGGGCTTTTCAGTTGGAGGAAATTAAGATTAATGTCCTACGTGAGTTTTGTAGGTATCAGCATCCATTAAACCTTCAATATCAGCAAGTGTTGCCACTTTCATTTTAATCATCCATCCTTCTCCATAAGGGTCAGTATTCACCAATTCTGGATCGTCTGCTAAGGCAGCATTTACTTCTAAAATTTCACCAGCTACTGGCAAAAACAAGTCAGAAACTGTTTTTACAGCTTCAACCGAACCAAAGATTTCACCTTCCGCTAGTGTTTCACCTTCTGTTTCGATTTCTACATAAACGATGTCTCCTAATTCGCTCTGTGCGAAATCAGTAATACCTACGATGGCAATATCTCCATCTATTTTCACCCACTCGTGCTCGCTTGTATAACGAAGTTCTGCTGGAAAATTCATTTATCTTTTTGTTTTTAGTTTGACATTTCTTGGATTGCTTTTGGCAATAAGCATCAAGCAATAGGCTTTTCACTCAGGAGAATCAAGCATTAGGTCATAATGCTGATGTCTCTTAAATTGATGCAATTTACAGCAAAAAAAACAATCTACCAATTTTGTACACACATAGAAGTGAACTACTACGGAGCTTAAAATAATGATTTAAATCAAAACTAAAGCTGTCAATCCCTTTTCTCTTACCCTAGTCCGACAAACTGAAACGCACTTGGAAGCCTGCGGCAATCGTTGAGCGGTAATACGTATTTGACACATACGGATTGTTGAACATTTTGTCGAAATACATACTCATACTCATACGTTTACTCACATTATACGTAATTTGTGGACGGAATTGGAAGTTTAAGAACCCATTAGTTACTACCGTTTCTGCATCTAATTTACGCTGAATAGTACGAGTATCACGCACGGTTAAGTTCATTTGGAACTTCAAATCGTTCGGTAATTTCACTCGCTGACGATTCACTTTGAAAGGAATCAACATATTTGCTTTCGTAAAGCCCATTCCAAAGGTTAAATCCTTATTACTTAATTCAGCCACTTGTGAGTTCGCTAAATTTAACCCAACACTTCTATCTTGTGAGTATTCCAAACGCAATGAAATCTTATTTTTGGTCGTTGCATTGAACCCAATAAAAGGAGCAAATTTTTCTTGGAACGTAATCGTACTCATCACATAAACAGGAATCAAATAGCCTTGTTCATCCACTTTAGACGAAAGTGGATACAACATATTATTGATATTCAACTCAAATGGATTATCATAGCTTAACGACGACACGAAATTACCTACGCTATAAGTAGAAGTGTAAGAGTGCGTCACTGCTATCGACGAGAACTTACGCTTAAACCAACCCACATTTGCTAAACCATTATAATCTAAACGCCAGTTTGGTAATGGGATATTCACAAAAGGAGAAAAACTCACCGCATTTGGTGACACCCCACTGTAGGCCGCAAAGAAAGCAGGAATTAACACATCTTGCGAATTCAAATTGTATCGTTCGTCCGAACCAAATGTTCTACTATTTTCTAAGCGTTGTTTAATAATACTTCTATAGTCTTTGAATCGATTGAAAATACCCGAAGTTTCATTCGGTGCATTGCTGTCGAACGCCGTCAAGAACGACCAGAATGTCATGGTATAATTACCCGAATGGACTGGACTTTGGCTTTCAAATTTACCACCAAGCGTTGCTGGTCGGTAGAACTCTTGATAATTATCCGAACGACTCCATTTTCCTTCTACCTGAATTTTGAAATCCTTGAAAGGTTCTATCGCACTTCGATAGGTTAAGTTTTGCGTTTTGGTTTGTACGAATGGCGTATTTTGAACGGTACTTTTGGTAAGCCATCCATTCTCCCCAGCTCGGAATCGTACATCTCCGTCCTGACTACCCGTTACGAAACCAAACCCAGGGGCAGACCCCGTCGAGCTCATTCCTAATAAGCCTGGCGATGGTAAAAAGCCCGGTAAAGTCGTTGTTTCATTGATATTATAATTTACCTGAATACCACGAATTGCCATAAGCAAACGAGTAACACTACGAAGGAAATTAGGCTGAGGCTTCATGATTTCTTCATCATCCCCAGGGTTTCTTGCAATGTTTTTACGACTTACTCGTGGTTGATTGGCAAGACGTAAGGCACGAATACGGTTATACAAAGCCACAAAGTCAATTTTCCCCGTAATACCTCTATCTCGGTAGTTTTTGATAATATTTCCGAATAAAGCTCCCGTCGAATCTCGCAAATTATAAGAACTTGCTGTATAAACGTACCCAAATTTATGGCTATAATCGGCCGTCATCCAGTCGGTTAAAGGCGATTTATTTAAAGGTAAACGCCATACGCCAGAGAAGTTTTGCTCAAAGTTTTTGGTACGTCCCAAACGTAATAAACTTCTACGCACAGAGTCTTTTTTAGCTTGTGTATCAATATCGCCAGACGGTTCATCGATGATTGCATTGACATTCGCCGCATAATTAATTACGACACTTTTTGTCAAGTTCCAACCCAAATTATAATTACGAGTCATCAACCAATATTTTTCAAATAATGGCGTAGCATTCGTAAAATTTTGAATTCCCTCCGACGACGTACCGTCAGAGTTTCGTAATACCGTTTTCACAAAACTTCTATCCATATCTGCTCTAATGGCAACGTTATTAGGCAATGGATTGATATTGAAATCTTTCACCCAACGTAACATTGGATGCGACGATTTAATGAGCTCTTTAAACGGCTCTAAAGGTTTTGGATTACTCGTAAATGCGTAGGTAATCCCTCCTTTATGCGACAGTTGTCGGTATTCATTGATGAGAATACTCGTACGTGTCATTTCTGAGAAAGCATACGTAAAGGTAAAGTTTTCAAAGTCCCAAGGGCGAGCTTCTGCTCCTGATGCTCTTACTTTACGCACATTACTAAAGTTAATTCCTTTTCGTTCGGTATTATCTTCTACTAATTTGCGGTACGCTTCACGCTTATCAGGATCAGAAATCGTATTAATTTTGTCTTCTAAAGGAATATCTGGATCTAATGGGTCAAAATGAGGCGTAATATTTTTACGGTCATAACTCACGTACATCGGAATTTGGAAACCCCATTTTTGAGGCAATAATTTATCCAAATTGATATTCGCAGCGACTCCATACTCTAAGCTATTTTCACGACTACGGTCTGAAATTTTAGATTGAACACCTCCAAAACCATAAGTCTTGAAAGAGCCGTTCATGGTAACATTTGCAAAATCCGCTAATTTCAAACCCAATTTAGCAACCCCTGCACTACCCGATGTTTGGTCAAAACCTGAGGCTCTCAATTCATCGACCCAAATGGTAAAGGTTTTTGGTTGGTGGTCATCGTTTGGCAAATCATTGGGATTTCGTACCCCAATCATAATAGACATTACGGCACTTAAATCAGGTCGTCCGACGACTCTAATGGTATAAGTTCTTCCGTCGTTGCCCTCTACTTCCATTTTAAAAGGAACAGTTAGGCTTTTATTTTGCTTATCTCGCTCTCTCTTAACTTCTCTTAGTCTATCAAAAGGGATATTAATTTCATTTTCGACAGGCCAAATTTCAGTTGCTGCATCAGGCGACTCCGTACTGGCTCTCGAAGTTAAGGACGCACTTGGTGCTGTCGCTTTTAAACCTTTGGTTTCAATTTCATAATAGTTATCAACTTGGTCAGTACCAATACGAATAAAGCCTGTTACTTTACCATCAATTGTACTTGTCTCATTTGTTTGACTATGCGTATGGAAGAACATACGTAAGTTTTTATAATTGATAAAGTCAAACATGGTGTTTTTAAACACAGCACGAGCATCTCCATCACGAAGCCCTTCTACCGACAAACTCATTGATTGCTCATTTAATGCAATGTTATTAATCGTCGTTACATCTCTATCACGAGTAAAACCAGGAGGCACTACGTAAGGTACAATGTTGTCTGCTTTGGTTGCGGCAGGGCCATTTTCTTCAATACTTACCGTAGTTAACTTAAAGTTTGCATCGTAAGGTTCTGGTACTTCGGCCAAACCTCTTGGATTTAAGTCTCCTGTATATTTACGATAATTATAGCCTGCTAACTGTAAAGAAGCCATACGCATTACCACAGGAGCTTCCCATTCAGTCATATACATACGAATAAAACGCATCGACTTAAAGCCGTTGATGTTTCCTACTCGCTTAGAATAGTTTTTCACAGGAATACGAACCAAGAACCAATCTACGCCATTTTCAGTCACCTTATCAACAATGAAGTTTTGTCCGATTGTCATCTTCTCTTTCTTCATATCCAACTCGTACTCGTAGTAGGCATCAGTGTCGTTGATGGTATTATCGTTATTTAAGTCCTCACGGTCAGGCTGTTGATTACTAGCCTCAGTATAACCCGAAGTTCCTGTAGTAGAGGTAGATGGCGAGTTATTTTCCATCCCCATGTAATCTTTATAACGTAAAATAATACTAGACGTATTATCGTATTTGCTATTCAAATAGTGAACAAAGTCATCACCAGATGGGTCATTTTCAATGGCAGATAAAGCATCTGCATCAGTTACTTTTTGGCGTATTTGCTTCAAATAATCCCCAAACTTTGTTTTTTCGTTGAAATAGGTATCGGTTGCCGTTGGATTATTCGGTAAACCATCAAAGCCCACATCCTGAGCTTCACGTCCGTTTTGTAAATCAAAAGCATTGGTCACAAACTGGCGAGTTGGAGCAAGTCCCCAAGAGGTTTCTTCTACGTTACGGACTTTCCCATTAGCAGACACCAATACTTTTTCTCCTACAGGAATCCCGTTTTCAAAGTTGTAACGTCCATCAGGAATTACATCTTCCGAAATATCTCCTAGGTTAATCACAAATTTACCACCGACACGATTACGAATTTCGGCATTGGCTCTATCTTGGTCTCTGTTGCCTGTCGCACGCACAATACCACCATCCCCATCAACAAAAGGGTTCATTACCCAAAACTCTAACGTTTCGATATTGGCATTGTCTAAATCCGTATCCGAAGTCAAAGCACGAGTAATCGCTCCAAAATTACCTTTCGGATTTGGCAAATGCCCCTTACTATCGAGGTCAGTATTGAAGTTATACATCCCTCTTTCTGACGGGAAATAAGCAACGTCAAAAATACCAATGGGTAAGCCTGTAATATTATTAGCTTGCGAACGGTTAGGGAATAAAGACTGTGAAGCCACCGAACGTTCATACGCATAGTTATTCGTTTCGGCAGCATTGATACCGGGTACATTCACGGAGAAGCTACTACTACCGTATAAACTAAAATCAGCGGTATAAGCTGAAATTTTGGCTCGCTTAAAATTCACCTCAGGAGCATCTGTTACTGTTCCTCTAAATTGATTTGGAACAGCTCCTATTTTCCAAGCAGTGCTCTGATTATTTAAACTAAAGATATTACGAGCGGCTTCAAAATCATCAATAAAGGAATTGTCTTGAACCGTACTATTCACCGCAGGGATAATGGTTGCATATTCTCCTTGAAAGTCAACAGCCGATGTTTCTTTTGTCGAAAGAAGCGGTAAGGCATCCAACATTCTTGTCAACAACTTTGATTTGCGTTGAATCGAAGCGTCTACGCCAAAAACTGTATTACTAACAGGTTCGCTACCAATTTGTACCCTTCTCAAGTAACCTGGAGGGCTTTCACTCAAATGTTGAAAAGTTCCTCCCACTCGGAAGTCTTTTCCTAAAATATAATCGATATGCGTTCCGACTAATGTTCTGGTTTGGTTATTAAACAAATCAGGTTTTTCGTAACATACTTTTATTTCTCTGCTTGAATTAGACACCCCAGCATTCAAAATACGTACTTTCCCTAATTCAGCCTCTACAATATAATCGATTCCTGCGGTCAATGGCACACCACCCGCTGTCACTTGTACGGATTTACCATCCACTCCAAAAGGTAAAGTAACTTCTCCTCCTCCTGCTGACTGGTAACTACCTTTCAGGAAAAACTTATTTTTCCCTTGTAACTGCTGAGCATCCGTAAGGGTCAAACGGTATAACTGGTCAAAAACATACTTATTCGTTGCTTCTACATCACTAGAAACTTTACTTTTCAGGTAACTTCCAAAAGGTTCTAAGACAGGAAAAATAACCCGTCCATTTTTACTATCAATCGTTACACCTTCTACATAGTCGAAATTACCATCTCCTTCTACGCCATTTTCCGTTACCTGATCGCCATTGGTATTCAGTTTATCCAGACCAAAGACTTTCACCAAAGGAATATCTTTGAGTGGCCCATCTTGTAAGTTAGGGTTATCAATACCTGTTTGGTCATCTTTATAAATTACTCGTAACTGAAACCCTAACTTATTAATTTGCTGTGTATTAAGCGAGTAAACGTTTTTCATCATCAAGTTCCACATCGGATGTTGCAAGTTATTCCGAATGGTAGATGACTTTAATAATTTCATTACCAAGACCTCATCGTCTCTTCTACTCTGGTAGTTTTCTGTTAGCTCTCCTACTTGATGAGGTTGTCCATTCAAGGTATATTCATACGAAACCGCCAAGACTTCATCATTTCTGAGGGGTGTTACCAAGGAAATATAGCCTAGTTCTGGATGAAAACGAAATTCTCGCTCACTCAAGCGTTTCGCTCCTCGAAGCATATCGAAATCAGTTCCTTTGTTAAAGCCTTCTTGTTCTAAAGTAGCAGTGGTTTTATCTGCCTGACGTAAGGCCTTGCCAATAGCAGAGCTAGAATCTGCTACGTATTTGGTATATAAAGTATTGTTCTTATTATCAACCGAAGCACTTGCTGTTTTGCCCGCAACAAGCGTTACCTGCGAGTTATATGGTTTCGCTTCCCCCAAATCAGACAAACCTACGATATTTCGTAAGGTTTCCGTGTTGTTAGTTCTATTAGTTACATAGACTTCCAAACGAGTAATCGTTACGCCAGAGGTAATAGCAGGTAGGCTTTTTAGCGAACGTTCATAATTTTCTCTAAAGAAAGAAGACAAGAAGAAGTTTCTATTTTCGTCGTAGTTATCGGCTCTAATTTCAAAGGATTTTCCTTGAGAACCTCCTCGTAAGGTGATACAATCTTGTTTTGAGCGTTGTTGTGCAGCGACAAAGGTTACATCCATTTTCCCGAAACGCATCAGCGTTTTAAGACCAAATAGGTTTTGTACCCCAGGAATCAATTGGCTATTTAACGTCCACGAAGTATTCCCTGCTTCTACATTTTGTAGAATATCCTCTTCATTGGAACGCCACGCTAGTTTTAGCTGATTTTGAAAATTGAAACTAGCTTTGGTATCAAAATTGGTATTAAGATTCAGCTTATCGCCAATCTTTCCTTGAAAGTTAATTTGTGCTTGCTCTTGGAAACTAAGATTTCCTGTTCCTCTCAAATTGACAGGAGTTAAAGGGTTATCATAAAACTGGTACAAATAACCTACATCCAACAGGATATTTCCATTGGGTTTAAATTCTACTTGTGAACCGCCAAAAATACGGTCAATCGAAGGAGGAAGTTCAATTTTGGGTAACAAACCCCTCCCCTTGGTATCGTCTTTACCATCCAAAGAAGCGGCATATTTTCGCCAATAATCTCGTAAAAAACGTTGTTGTTGTACTTTTTGGTAATCTTTGAAAGAGAGCTGTTCGGCAGGACGATAATCTCCTAGCTGTGGATTATCCTTAAATTGTTCATATACGGCAATTTTTCCTGCTGAATCCAATTTGAATTCAGTAGAAATTCCTTTAGGGTCTTTTAAAACGAAAGGCGAATTAGCATTTTTAGCAGAAAAACGAGTCGTTGTTCTATCTTTTAATTTGAAACGAGGACGACGCCCCGACTTTTTAATGGTATCTCCTTCGGCTATCATCTCTTCGCTACTCACAAAGTCATTCCAATTGCTCATCGTATTCATACGAGCAGGTAGCACCCAAGCAAGCGAGGCAAAAACTGATAAAACTAAACTCCCAGAAAGTATGTAAAACTTATTTCGTTGCACAGTATAATTGATAAAGTAAGTAAACCACTTGACTAAGTAATAATGCAAAATTATGAATTTTAAATTTTGGATTTAATACCCTAGCTACTAAGCCTTTACAAGAAAAGTGAATTTAAGATATTTTTGCATGAATACTTAATACTGAAAATACAATATGTTACTATGATAATTTCAGAGCGAGATGATAACGCTCAAATGCTTACTTAACAGAGGTGGCATGTTAATTTAATGTAGGTATTTACGTGATGATTCCCGTATAACCAAACGATAAAAACCCTGTTTATATTTCTTACAAACTGATAATTTCTTAGTTCACTTCAAATTATGTACCAAATGATTTTATTCTTACCGTAGTGCTAATTTAATCAGTTGTTCTACGGTCAGATTATCGCCTTCTTTTTTCAAAATCGCTTCGATACTTTTCTCTGCCACATTTTTCGGAATACCCAAAGTAACAAGAGCGGCCAAGGCTTCTGCTTTTACTTTTGAACTTCCCGATGCTGCAAATGAAGTGGTAGTTGTTCCGCCCGCACTTGAACCCAATAGGTGTTCTTTTTTCAGCTTATCTTTCAACTCAATAATTGCACGCTGAGCTGTTTTTGCTCCAATTCCTTTGATACTTTGAATGGTTTTTACGTCTTCGTTTACCAAAGCAGTACGAATTTCACCTGATGACATGGACGACAGCATCACCAAGGCAGTATTCGCCCCAATACCCGATACACTTAATAAATCCAAAAATAAGGATTTTTCATCTAAATCTTTGAATCCGAACAGCACATGAGCATCTTCACGGATACTTAAATAGGTAAATAGTTTACATTTCTCGCTTCCGTCTTGTAAAGCAGAATAAGTTTGTAGCGAAATTTTAATTTCATACCCTACGCCATGCACATCAATCACTACGTAAGCGGGGTCTTTATGAGCTAACTTGCCCTCAATGTAAGCAATCATATTTCTTGAATTATTAGGTAAAAAAAAGTCCGCATAACTCGGCATCATGCGGACTCTTATTTCAATACGTGATTAATTTACGAAACTCTTAATTTAGTACCTGGTCTTACAACATTTCCTCTGATACCATTTAATTTTTTCAACTTATCTACCGATAAACCACCGTAACGTTGTGAAATATTCCAAAGCGTATCGCCAGATTCCACTCGATGGAAACGGATTTTTCCTTTACGCACAGCCTCTTTATCTTTTCTTCTTGCATCAGCATACTTTACAGTACTCGATACAGCAGATTCTTTCAAGATAAGTAACTTTTGCCCTGGTACAATCGTCGATTTACGTAGGTGATTCCATACTTTAATATCAAAAACATCCACTTTAAATTTATCAGCAATATCACTTAAATTATCCGAACGACGAACTATATAGTATTTTTTCTTCGGTTTTTTTCGAATTACCACATCCTCCATATCATCATCCAACTGCTCTTCTTCTGCATTGGGCTTGGTGGTCATAACAGCATTAGTTACCACAATTTCTTTGTTAGTATCTTCTGGTGTTGAAGTAGAAGGATTTGATGCTAGCAAAGTTTCTGTTGCCTGATTTCCGATAAGTGTCGAAGGCATTTTTGTAGCAGAGTCCATGATAGAACCACGATTCGCTTTAAAAAATGCCATATCTGTTCTTGGTAATTTCAATGAAAAATTACGAGTATGACCAGGAAGAATATGCGTTAAAATATGAGGATTCAACCGTTGAATATCTTCTAAACTGATGTTACTAAGACTAGCAAACTTATCCAAGTCCAAGAAAGAGTTCACGTGAATCGTGTCATGAGGAATAGCTTGTTCGATATTTTCCGCAAAAATATCATGTGACTCTGCATGATTAATCATGTACAACATCCCAATGTATTGAGGTACATAACTACGAGTTTCTTTGGGTAAGCAATTATAAATATCCCAGAATGTTTGTCCGCCATTACATTTACGAATTGCTCTTCTCACGTTACCTGGACCAGTATTATAGGCAGCCAATACCAGGTGCCAATCTCCAAAGATATTGTATAATTGACGCATATAACGACAAGCTGCTTCGGTTGCTCTTTCAGGGTCAAAGCGTTCATCTACATATTCATCAATACGTAAACCAAAATCTATACGAGCCGTTTTGGGCATGAATTGCCACAGACCTCCTGCTCCTGCACGAGAGATAACTCTAGGGTTTAGACCTGATTCAATCAACGACAAATACTTTAATTCGTCAGGTAAACCATATTTTTTCAAGTACTTTTCATACAAAGGGAAAAACATATCCTTTTTCTCCAACATTGTTTTCGTAAACGAAGGTTTTCGATAGGCAAAGTACTCCACAAACTGATGCGTGAAGGTGTTGTAGGTCAAAGGAATTTCCTTCTGTAAAGCCTGCAAACGAGGTTGAACCAACTTAGGGTCAATCAACCATGTTTGTTCAACTACAATAGGCTGATTGGGAGCAGACACGCTCGCCGAATCAGTGGCAGTTGTTCCATTGCTTGCTCCTTCTATTTGGCTAAACCCACAATAGTTGGCAAGTAGTAAGGACGCTAGGATGCACTTGCGTAAAATAGTTAATTTCATCTACTTATCAGACTTTAAAAATGTGAAGACCAACCAACCTAGAAGCACTACTGCTTACAAGCAAGAATAAGCCCCATCATCAAGTTACTCCGTAAAGGATTTTCAATTTAGACTTTAGTATCGTAATCCGTAGAGGATATGGTTGTCATCAATAATCAATCTATTGCCTTTGTACTAAGGAACAGCTACTTATATCCTATTACTTAACCACAAAGATAGAAAATAATCAAGAGAAGCGTATCTGGACTTTATGGCATTTAAACGCAAAAAAACATAATTATTGCCTTATTATTTATCTTAAAACCTTTCAACCCTAAAGCGTATTAGCAAAAGCAAGCAATTCAGCTTCTTTAAAAGCCCCTGCCATTACTTGAAAAGCAACAGGCATTCCATCGTTATCTTCTCCATTAGGAACCGAAATAGCAGGTAAACCCACTACATTTGCTTGTACTGTAAACAAATCACCTAAGTACATTTGAAGTGGATCGGTTGTTTTTTCACCTACCTTATAAGCTGTAGTTGGAGTTGTTGGACAAACCAAGAAATCGTACTGTTCCAATAGCGTATCGGTATATTCTTTGATTAGTCGTCTAACTCGCTGAGCTTTGGTGTAATAAGCATCGTAGTAACTTGCACTCAGTACAAAAGTTCCTAACATGATACGCTTACGAGTTTCTTTTCCAAAACCTTCCGCTCTTGACTTCTTATACATCGACATTAAGTCAACTGATTCTGGGCTTCTATGTCCATATTTTACGCCATCAAAACGAGATAAATTAGAACTTGCCTCTGCGGTTGTTAAAATATAGTACGTTGGTAAAAAGTATTTAATCAATGGAAAATCGACAGCCTCAACCATATGCCCCTGAGCTTTTAGAGCCTCTAGTTTTGCTAAGGTTGCAGCCTTTACTTCTGGTTGCAATCCATCACTTTCGATAGCCTCACGTAAGTAACCAACTTTATAGTGTGACTTCGCTGGCTTTAGCGTTGCATACGCATCTGTGGGTAGTGTAGAAACAGTGCTATCTTGTTCGTCCTTTCCTGCAATCACTTCCAAAAGAAGTGCTGCATCTGCCACTGATTTGGTAATTGGGCCAATACAATCAAACGAAGAAGCATAAGAAATTAGTCCCCAACGAGACACACGAGAATAAGTTGGTTTCAGCCCCACCAATCCACAGAAGCCTGCCGGCATACGCACAGAACCGCCTGTATCAGTACCTAGAGAAGCAAAACACATATCAGCCTGAACCGCTACAGCCGAACCTCCTGAAGAACCTCCTGCCACTCGGTTTTCTCCGATAGCATTTAAGCAGATACCGTAGGCTGAGTTTTCGTTGGTTGACCCCATTCCAAACTCATCACAGTTTTGCGTACCAATAATAATGGCATCTTCATCGATACAACGCTGTACAGCTGTTCCACTAAACTGCGACTCAAAGTTTTGCAAAATTCTACTACCTGCCTGAGAAACATGCCCTTGGTAACAAAGCAAATCTTTAATTCCTAACACAAGACCAGCCAATTTACCTGCTGTTCCGTCTTTAATTTTTTGATCTACTAAAACAGCTTTTGTTAACGCCTCCTCGCCAAAAACGTTCAAAAAAGCATTGAGCGTAGGGTTTTTCTCTGCAATATTTGTTAGATAATAAGTTACTAATTCAATACAAGTAAGTTTTCCTGCATATAAATCTTGTTGTATTTCGCTTAGCGTTGTATAATTTTTCATGCGTTTTTCAATTCCTGTACTACAGCCGTGACTATAAAAAATAAGAGCATAGTCAACGACTAAAAGGGCGTTAACTATGCAATTTGAGGTATTCGTAAATGTCTAAGAAAGTGAATTATTTCTTATCGTCGTCCAAACCTTTGCTGATTTGTTCTTGAATATCTTTCTGAGCGTCTTTAAACTCTTTCATTCCTTTTCCTAGTCCTTTCATCAATTCTGGCAATTTTTTACCACCAAAAAGAAGAAGGATAACCAAACCGATAAGTAACAATTCTCCGCCACCTAAGCCGTTCAAGAATAATAATATTGCTGTTAATTCCATTTCAGTAATTAGTTAAAATTTTCGTAAAGATAACGGTTGATTTTTAAAACGTAACAAGGGTCTGTATGTTTTCTTTACCCAAGCTTCACAACTCCTTCTTTCTCCCATGCTTCAAAGGCTTCAATATCGCTTTGTAAAGAACTAAAAAGCCAGCTTAACAGAGCAATATCATCAGTCAACCCAATAATGGGTAAAAAGTCGGGAATTACATCAATCGGTGATACAAAGTAGATAAATACCGCTACTATTTTAAGAATGGTAGCCCAAGGAATAACCCGATAAGTACCTGTCACGTACGCCTTAATTAATCGCCCTAAGGTATTGATTCGCTCCAGAATTACGGTTCCTGTACTTTTCCCGTCTTTCTGACCAACGGACTGTGCTTTTACGAGTACCTCTCGTAGTAGTTCAAGTAGGGCTACGCTACCAACTGCATACTTGCCTGCTTTTTTAGTAGCTTTTTTGAAAAAATAAGAGCTTAATACTCGGCTGATTAAATCTTGCTGATTCATGTTTAACAGAGAAATTGATGAACTATTGTAGTAATAATGATACTTGTTGAATACTGGATTTTGAATTTCGACTTTCAGGTATTCCAGCACTTCATGCTACCAACGAAGTAACGCTTGTGGTAGCTAATTATTTTAATACCATAACAACAAATAAAGCCTTTGCATTCAACAAAGGCTCTTAACTTTTATCATTTTATCAAACGATTTGCTTATGGGGCTTCTTCAACTGCTGTGATGAAATAGTCAGTATCACCCATCCATGAGAACTTCAAGTAACGCTGTTCGTAATGAAGTGTCACTCGTTTACCAACAGTCATAGCTTCTTGTAATTTTGCTGCGACTTCCGTATTATCACTTTCTACAGTAAAAGCCCACAAGTTATTTGCCATATTACCTACTTGTCCTTGAGCACCTACATTTAATTCGCCCTCGACGGTTTTAAAGAGGTAGCCTTTTTCAGATAATTTAGAAACTACGCCTGCTCGTACACCTTTAGAATAAGAGAAACGGGTCAAGACATAACTAACCCCCAGAGCGATGAAAATAAAAAGGACTAACCCTACAAATAACTTTTTAAAAAAATTCATTGTCGTTTGTTTTGCGGAAAGAAGTTGTTCATTAAATGGCATAAGTCGCTCAATTTTCGTGGTTGGGATAAAATATTAAGATATACTCCAAATTTGCAAAACTTTGAATTAGTTTGCAATTAGTTTGCATCAAATTCATCTAAAATTAACCATAATTGAAGAAATGTTACCCGTCTGCGTTTATTTCTTACTTTGAGCGAATAGCGATTACGGGATCCATCCGAGCAGCAGACCATGCAGGAATGATTCCAGAAAGCACTCCAATTACACTTGATACGCCAATGCCTAAGGTCAAATTCTTCATGGACAACACAATCTGAAAGGTTGGAATAGGAATAAACGTAATCAAATATACCAATAATAACCCGACTAGTCCTCCTAACAAGCTCAAGAAAATAGCCTCAAATAAGAATTGAGCCAAGATAAAATAGTTTTTAGCTCCTAATGATTTCTGAATACCAATGATATTTGTTCGTTCTTTTACCGATACAAACATAATATTGGCAATTCCAAAACCACCCACTAGCATCGAAAATAAGCCAATCACCCAACCAGCAAGTGTTAAAACCCCAAAGACTCCTTCAAAAAACTTAGTAGCTCCATCCAGTCTATTGATTGAAAAATTATCTTCATCCAGTGGTTTTAAGCCCCTGATATTACGCATTTTCCCTTCTATTTCTCCTTCCAAGATTACCTCACCCACATCACTTGCCAGTGCTTTTAACGCTATATCAGGTTGTGGTTCATCATTCTGAAATATATTTGCATAGGTTCTGTAAGAAATATAGGCTTGTGCATCGGGGTCGTCATCGCCTAAACTGCTCAACAAATCTTTACCTTTTTTAATGAGCACTCCAATAACTCTAAACTTTACCCCATTTACTTTTATCTCCTTATCAATCGGATCGGTATCTCCAAAGAGCGTTTCAGCAATGGTAGAACCAATAATAATGGATGAAGCTCCACTTTCTGTTTCTTTTTGCATAAAATAACGCCCCTTGATTACATTCATTTCTTGAATTTTGTCATACTCAAAAGAGCAACCTATCAAATTGGCATCAATGCTATTACTTCCATTTTTGAATGTAACCCCTCCCTTCCTGTCCATAATCGCAATCGCCTGACGATGTTCTACATTGTCTTGCAGGTACTGATACTCACTAAAGCGAGTATTAGGACGATTTAGGTATTTCCACCAAGGATAATTATTAGAAAAAATCCAAGGCCATTTCCCTACGTATACCACCCCCTTACCAAACGATTCCAATTCGCTAGTAATACTTCGGTTCATCGAATCTACTAAGGTTAAAACGGCAATAATGGAAAATATACCGACAGATACGCCTAACAACGACAAGGTAGTGCGTAAAATGTTCTCGGTAAGTGCTTGCCAAGCAAAACGAAGGCTTTCGTATAATTGTCTTAGTATTTTCATGAATTGTGGACGAATACAGTTACAGCTAAGGAGTAAGAAAATAAACTGGGCTGTCTCCATTAAGATAAGTGAAAACAGGCTTAACAACATACGAAGATAAGAGGCTTCTCGGACAAATAGACTGATTTATGACTAATGGTTAGTTTGCCTACTACGATGGCAAAATATCTACAAGATTGGATGGTTATGATAATATCTACCACAATAGCACCATTTTTGTTCTGGGTATTATCAATGGGTATAATTGGGCTTTTTTACCTATAATTAATATAGCACATTGGAAGAACGATATGCAACATGTATATTGCAAAGTGTAAAATAAATACCCCATAAAGAGCGAGAATCCATCTTTACTTGACTGCCCGCTACTTAGACATGAAGACAAAAATAACGCTTAGTGATTTTACAGAATTACAAGAACAACTCAAAGGGAAAATCTACTTCGACAATTCAACAGAACACAATGCCATTAAGGTATTATATGCCACAGATGCCTCTGTATATCAGGAGAAACCAATTGCTGTTGCCATCCCAAAGGACGATACCGATATTCAACGATTGGTTAAGTTTGCCCGTAAGCATCAGGTAACGCTGATTCCTCGTTCAGCGGGTACTTCTCTGGCGGGGCAAGTGGTCGGTAAAGGCATCGTAGTGGATACTTCCAAATACTTCAATAATGTTCTAGAAATCAATCCTGAAGAAAAATGGGCACGCATTCAACCCGGTATTATTCGTGACGACCTCAATGCCATGTTGAAGCCAATGGGACTAATGTTTGGCCCCGAAACGTCAACTGCAAGTCGTGCGATGATTGGCGGAATGGTCGGCAATAACTCATGCGGATTGCACTCAATCGTTTGGGGAGATACACGAGATAACCTCTTAGAGGCTCAGGTAATTTTGAGCGATGGAACAGAAGCTCATTTTAAGGATTTAACGAAAGATGAGTTTTATAAAAAAGCTCAGCTACAAGGTGTTGAAGGAGCTATTTATCGTGAAATTCATAAGTTACTTCATAACCCATTTAATCAAGATGCTATCGAAAAGGCCTACCCTAAAAAAGCCTTAACTCGCCGCAATACAGGCTATGCTCTTGATTTATTAAATGATAACGAACTCTTTGTTGAAGGTTCTACCAAGGCTTTTAACTTCTGTAAACTATTGGCTGGCTCGGAAGGAACCTTGGCCTTTATTACAGAAGTGAAACTAAAGCTAATTCCTCTTCCTCCCAAAGAAGCAGGGCTAGTGTGTATTCATTGTACTAGTATTATGGATTCACTTTATGCCAATATCATTGCGTTAAAACACCAACCAATGGCATCTGAATTAGTGGACAAGTATATTCTGGATTTTACTAAAGGACATCACGAATATCACAAAAACCGTTTCTTCATCGAAGGTGACCCACAAGCCATCTTGATGGTTGAATTTATGGCCGACAGCCAAGAGGAAATTACCTTAAAGGCAAATGCTCTAATTGATGAATTAAAAGAGGCGGGACATGGATATGCTTATCCTATTATTCGTGGAGAAGATACCAAACCCGCTTGGGATGTACGAAAAGCTGGCTTAGGACTCATTCGTAACTTACCTGGTGATACACAACCAGTTAACTTAATTGAAGACTGTGCTGTATTACCAGAAGACCTTCCAGCTTATATCACCGAATTACAGGAATTACTAGCCAAACATCAGGTAAACGCCTCTTACTACGCTCACGCTGGTGCGGGAGAGCTACACGTAGAACCGATGATTAACCTCAAAACGCTTGAGGGCAAAGAGCTGTTCCGAACAATTTTGCAAGAAACTGCTGTCCTTGTCAAGAAGTATGGCGGTTCGCTAAGTGGGGAACATGGGGACGGACGTTTGCGTGGCGAGTTTATCGGCTACATGATGGGGACTAAAGTGTTTGACCTTATCCATGAAGTCAAAAAGGTATTTGACCCTCTAAATATTTTTAATGCAGGAAAAATCGTCAATACCCCTCCGATGAACGAGTCCCTACGTTATGAGGCGGGTAAAACAACTGCTGAAATCAAAACTATTTTTGACTTCTCTCGACAAGAAGGAATCCTTCGTTTATCTGAAAAATGTTCAGGCTCAGGCGATTGTCGCAAATCTGAAATTACTGGAGGTACGATGTGCCCTAGTTTTATGGCTACTCGTCTGGAAAAAGATACCACAAGAGCAAGAGCCAATGTATTACGTCAGTTTTTAACACAAGATACTAGCGAAGCAGCTAAAGGAAATGTACAAACCAAAGGACGCAAGGGAGGCGATGAAGTAAAGCATGTCCTTGACCTATGCTTGTCGTGCAAAGGCTGTAAGTCAGAGTGCCCTTCAAAGGTTGACGTTGCCAAAATGAAAGCTGAGTTTTTACAGCACTACTACGATGCGAATGGTGTACCTTTCAGAACCAAGGTAATTGCTAATTTTACCCAATCACAGGCTTTAGCCATTAAAGTCCCTTCGATTTATAATTTTATTGTAAAAAACCCTGTTACCTCAGCTTTAGTCAAGAAATTCTTAGGCTTTGCTCCCGAACGTAGTTTACCTACTGTAGGCAAAACGACACTCAGAGACTGGCAAATTAATCGTCTTAAAACACAGGAAAAACGAGAAAAGAATAGCTTTTACAGCAAATTACCCCTTCCGTCTAAGACCGCTAGCCGCCGTCCTAAAAAAGGAAAAGTATATTTATTCTGTGATGAATTTACCAATTACAACGATGTCAAATTAGGACAAACGGCCATCTTGCTACTGACTTCGTTAGGCTACGAAGTACATATTCCTAAACATCTTGAAAGTGGACGTACTTATCTATCAAAAGGACTCGTACGGGAAGCACAACAGATTGCTATTAAAAATGTTCAGTTACTCTCCGAAGCAATTCAAGACAATTGCCCCATTATCGGCATTGAGCCTTCGGCGATTTTAACCCTACGTGATGAGTACCTAGAACTAGTACCTCCATCCTTGCTATCAGATGCTGAACGCATTGCGGACAATACCTATTTGATTGATGAGTTCTTGGCACAAGAAATGGACAAAAAGCGGATTACTAAGGATATGTTTACACAGGAAAAACAGTTGATCAAACTCCATGGACATTGTCATCAAAAAGCGTTATCATCGCTGACAGCTACCAAGAAAATCCTTTCGTTACCTCAAAACTATGAGGTACAGCTAATTCCGTCAGGTTGTTGTGGGATGGCAGGCTCTTTTGGTTATGAGGCAGAACACTATAATGTTTCGATGAAAATTGGGGAATTGGTACTCTTCCCAACCATTCGTAAGCAAGAAGAGAGCGTTATTATTGCTGCCCCAGGTACAAGTTGTCGCCATCAAATTAAGGATGGTACAGGACGTATCGCTCTTCATCCCGTAGAAATCTTATGGAATGCCCTAAAAGATTAACGAAAAGATAAAAATACCTCGAAAAAATATAAAAAATTTAATTAATTTTACAAAAACGCTACCAATTTGCTAACTTAAAGCAATATTAAACTCCGCTTCTATATTAAAATCAATATCAAGACAGATTATTTTCCCAAAAGAGACTTGATTTTAATATAGAATAGGAGCTAATTTACTTTAGCGAAAATCCCGACCCAAAACTACTTATCTCAATTTACAGACTAACCATGAGAAAACTATTTACCCTGTCATTACTCATTACAGCGACAAGTGTTTTTGCACAGCAAAATGCTTCTCGAACCGATTCTTCCAGAGTATTCATTGGAAATATGCAAGTTGGCGAACGAATGGAATCCATGGATGTCGCCCGCAAAAATGTCATATCAACCCTTAAACGAGACTTAGACAATTTAGAAAAAAATGCCAAAAGCAGTCTATTCACTGAAATAAGCAACCTCAGTAAAGAGAATGTAGTGAATGCCGATAGTTATGCGGCGATGCTCGCCAAACTAGACAAAAAATACAAGGCGGATGCCAAAACAATTGAGACGGATAACATTCGTGATATTTTTCAGATAGACCAAAAAAGCGACATCAAACGTAGGCACTCTAACGTCATTTCGGCTCAGTGTTTTAATGCTAAAAATGATGGGGTATTCTTTAAAATGAAAGACTATGCCAACGAAGAAATTGTCTCTTTTCCACTCGAAACCTTAAAAGGGAATTCTCGCTATGGTTTAGTCGAAAACTACCACCAAGGTTTTGCCCGTATCAAAAAAGACCAAGTTTTTGGCTTTTTAAACTTCTGTGGCGACGAAATTATTCCGTGCCAATACGAAAAAGCTGAAAACTTTAACGATGGCAAAGCTCTTGTGAAAAAGTTTGACTGGTATTTCGTTGATATGTATGGTAACGAAAGCGATGCCCTAGAAAATGTGGTAGAAGCACAAGCCTTACGTTCGGGAATTAGCATTGCAAAATTCAAAAATGGGAAAATGGCTTTAATCGATAACAATTACGATGTAAGCAAAAAACCTGTTTCTGACTTTTTCGACGAAATTAGCAATTTCAATAAAGACCTGCTAAAAGTTAAACAAGGCAAAGGTTATGGACTCATCAAATTGGATGGTTCTATCAAAATTGATGCTATTTACGATAACCTCAACCCTGCCGCTGAGCAAGGCAAATGGATGATTATCGAACAAAATAAAAAAATGGGCTTAATGGATACCGAAGGAAACATCAAAATCAAGCCTTCGTTTAGTCAAATTACCCCACTCCCATTAGATCCAGCTTTGGGCTTCTCTGCTTCACTAGGTATTGCTAAAGATGAAATGGGCGTTCACTTAGTGGATTTTAATGACCTTCGTACCAGCAAAACCTACCTTACCATTGGTGAGTTTAACAAGTACGGATTAGCTCCAATCAAAGACGGAAAATACTTTGGCTTTATCAATACCGATTTAAAGGTAGTTATTGAACCTATTTATCGCTCTATTGGTACGTTTAATCAATACGGCTTGGTATCAGCTTGTAAGGATGGCGTTAATAACAGCCTAAAATGTGGTTACCTACAACACGATGGTACAGAAGTTATTCCACTACAATTTGATGAAGTGGCTAGTTTTAATAAACTAGGTTTAGTTGTGGTTCGTGAAAATGCTAAAAACTGTAGCCTTCCTTCGGGTAACTGTAAGGTGGATATGGTCTATGATAAAGCAGGTACGTTGATTATTGGCAAAACCAATGAGGCAGCTCCCATTGGTATTCGCTATGCAACTACGGATACCCTCTTTAATAACAGCTATATTGTTATTAAAACGTTTACACCAACATCTAACAACGACGAAGAGTTAGAATATAATCTTATTGAACGAAACTCCTTGCACCGCATCACAAACACGGGCTACAAGTCGATTCGTAAGTATGATTCCAACTTCCTTTTCCCAGTAATGAAAGACGGCAAATGGGGGTTAATCGATACAAGCGGCAAGGTCATCAGTAAGCCTGCTTACAAAGAAATGATGTACTCGACTGAGGGCTTGTATGGTGTAAAATTTGATAATAACAAATATGGTTTTATTGATAAAAAAGGAAAGGTTCAGATTTCATTTGACTACGATGAAGTAAGACCGTTCAACAATGGCTTGTCTATTGTATCAAAAGGGCCAGGAAAATTGGGCGTAATTAACCGTTTTAACGCTAAAATTGCTCCTTGTTATTTTACCGAAATTAATATTCTTCCTGCCACCAAACAGTTTGAATTAATCGATAATATTGGTAGTAAGTTCATTCTCAATAGCAATGGTGATTGCGTAACGAACTGTACTCGATTTGATGAAATCAGAAAACTTGCTAATCAATAACAGGTTTTCAAATGCTTTTTTTGATTCCAGTAATCCATCTCCTACCTTTGGGGATGGATTTTTTATTAACATAACACAGACAACATGATTCTTTATAACACCACATACAGCATTGAATTAGGAAATGAAGAAGACTTCTTAACATGGATGAAAGAAACTCACCTGCCCGAAGTAATGGCTACAGAGTTACCATTAGAACACAAAATGTTACAGCTATTAACGGAAGTAGATAATGGAGCGGCTACCTTTTCGGTGCAATATCTTTTCAATAATCCACGCAAATTAGAAACGTTTAGAAATACATATTTAGACTCTTTTAAAGCTAAAATTGACTTACGTTACAGTGGCAAATATGTCTTCTTTGAAAGTTTGTTGAAAGAGGTTTAGGCAATAGGCAAAAAAATGGTCTGAGTTTTAATTTTCAAAGCTCAGACCATTTTTTGCCTATTATTTTTCCAACAGTTGAAGGATGTCATTAAAAATTGCTGGGTCGCTAGGTCGCTTAGCATTTTTGTCCACAATTTCCCCTTTTTTATTCATCAACATATAACGAGGTATCGACTGGATTTTAAAGAATTTTGCAGCAGGCGATTCCCATCCCCCTTGTGAATGTAAATTCAAGCCATTATCTAGCTTTAAGGCCTCCATTCCTTTCCGCCAATTTTCCTCCTTTTCGTCAATTGATATGTACAAGAACACCATATTTTTCAATTGTTTCTCGGTAAACTTTCCATGCAATAGTTTAGAATGTGGAAACTCCTGACGACAAGGGCCACACCACGAAGCCCAAAAGTCTAAGTAAACAACTTTTCCTTTTAGACTCGCCAACGAAACAGTATCTCCTTTAATATCAATTGCTCTAAAAGACTTTCTATCGTCTTCTTTTTTAGCTAGCTCTTCATCTTTTTTACTCATGATATCCGCACATTTGAGCTTCACTAAATTCGCTAATTGGTCAGAATTAGGAGTAATAGATAAGGCTTCAAAGGTATTTCTCACTACCGAAGGAGTCGTTACAGTACATTGATTATGAATCAGGTAAGCCAAAAATAATTGATAAGAATATACGGGTAAATGCTCTCTGGCAAAACGATGCTTATCGGTCATGGCTTTACCCATATCGGCATATTTAATAAAATTTTGCTCCTTAGAATTATAATACGTCACATAATAAATCAAGAAATTACGATACGAAGACGACAACAGAGCATCATCGCTTATCTTCTTTTCGTCCAATTCTTCTAACATGGCAGAAGGCAACGACATCACTAGATTTTGTCCTGTATTGGCATTGGCACGAACAACAGGATATGCGAGAATATACATCCAATAATTCCAACGGATTTGATTCTCTACGTACAAGCGAAAGGCTTCTGAAAATTGACCTTTATGTTCATCGTTCTTATAAAAGCTAGACTGTTCCCTTTTGGCATCAAATAACTCCATTTCCAAGGCATCAATCGGTGTTATACCCATCTTAGCAAACATCGCAGGGGTAGCAAAGTCCTTAGCAAATTTCTCGTAAAAACGGGTTAGAAACGTATTTTCCAAACTCCTATCTCCCTTAAAAACCACAGATTTTATCAAGTCTTTGGCATCAAAACTAAGGGCTATCTTATCCCCCTTTTCGACATAGACGAGTAGCTGTTGTTTTTTGAGATGAAGCTCAATGACAGCAGGCTTTTCTATTGCCAACGAAAACGAAAAAGAACTGTTCTCTTTGCTTACTACCTGTTGCTGTTTCTCGGGCTGAACACCCAATAACAGAGCATCATAAATTAACGTGAGTGTATCATT
>JALRIJ010000049.1:6543-16161 GCA_023255485.1 Flectobacillus sp. | reverse complement strand
TTTTCTTTAAAACCTGCCAGTGTCAACATCGGATTTATCGCAGGATATGGACAACTATTTGGCGAGTTATTTGGTTTTGGCAACGGTCTGCAAGCAGGGGTACGAACACAACTCGGATATAATAACCGCTCAGGAAAAGAACGCTGGGGTGTCATTCTGGATGTGCAACGCAATATTTTCTCCTTTGAGACCAGAGGAGACGGACGATTAAAAAATAGAATACCTAACAACTTACCCAATATCACTGACCCACGACTAAATGAGGCTCATGTGGAAACGCTAGCAGCCTATCAGGTAGGTATCGGGTTTCGGTACAATTTACTATTTAGTTCAAAAGTGAAGCCCTATTTGGGCATCAATTGGGCAATTCAATTGCCTAGTTACTATACCGTTCATTATTCGCTGGATGCGAGTGGCAACCAAGTTTCGGAAGATTATGACAAAACATATAACACGAACCTTGCTGCTATTCCGAATATTTTGGGAGTAAATGTGGGGCTTAATTATCAGCTTTCCCCTCGATTTTCTACAGGCGTGGAAGTCTATTTTCAGTCACAGCTAGCCCGAGAAGCCACTACTCCAGATGTATTAGGAGGACGTTTGGGACTCCATTACCGCTTAGGAAAAGTAAACTAAATAATAATGCCAAATTCTGAATGATGAATTTTGGATTTATTACACGAGATAAGAGTTAAAAAATTACATCAATACTTACACAATCAATTAACCATTCGATAAACACAATGAAATCATCCACCGTAAAAGTAGTTCTACTTACCCTATTCGCTGGTAGTGTTAGCATTGCTGCCAAGGCACAACAAACGAGTCCAGAACCCATTTTTGGAAGTACGGTCATTCGCAAAAAGACGAGCGATTCCACTAAAAAGAAAGCTCATACATCTATCTTTCGTCCTGCGTTTTTACGTATCGGAACATTAGGAGGACTTACCATTCCATTCGACAAAGGTACAGATGGAAGAATTGGCGGGGCTATGAATCTTCGGGTAGAATACGGCTTTTCTAACTTTGTATCACTTGTTGGAGTTATTCAACGAAATGGTAGCAACGGACTTACTTTTCAGTCTATGCAAACGTCTTTAGGTGTGAACTTTATGCCCATCAAAAGTAAACGCTTACAACCTTATTTTGGAGCAAGTGTTGGCCTTGGAGGAAATGGAGGAAACAGAAATTCTCGCAACCAATTCGATTGGGACAATGACCGTTATAATGACCCGTTTAACAATCCTACTGGCGAAAGAAGACACGCTACCGCTTTTGGACAAATCCGCATGGGTTTAAATTATGTCCTTGCCAAGCGATTTATTGCCACTTTAGAAACAGCCTATCAAATGCCTTTTAGCAATACAAGCACTAGTGGCGGACAAAGTATCATGGCAGGCTTTGCTTATCAATTTGGCAAGCAAAAAAGTAAATAGAGAAGTACACTAACCACAAAAGGTTACAAAAGGTCTGATAATAAGCAAGTAATGCTATTATCAGACCTTTTTTTATTCATTTAACCTCATCTCGACTAAATAGTTACCTATCACATCCAAAAAATAGAGTTGTTTAAATAAGCATTAGCAACAAGGATTTAAATGTTTTATTTTTGAAGTAATACAGTCAAGCAGCATATACATTCATTTAAAAACCTCAGTAATGCAAATAGACAATTTATTGAAACAGGTAAGTTTCATCAAAGAAATTGATAAACTAAAGTACATTCAACGAAAAACTAAATTATTCAATAGCGACAGACCCGAAAATGATGCGGAACATAGTTGGTATTTAGCCATGATGACAATCGTATTGGCTGAACATTCCGACAAGCCAATTGATGTACTTAAAGTGTTGAAAATGGTTTTGATTCATGATATTGTAGAAATTGATGCTGGCGATACCTTTATCTATGACACTACCAAAAACCATACAAATACCGACGAAGAACGTATGGCTGCAAATCGTATTTTTGGGCTTTTACCTTCAGCACAGGCAGCAGAGTTTATTGCAATTTGGGAAGAATTTGAAGAAGGAATAACAGATGAAGCGAAGTTTGCAAAAACAATGGACAGGTTTGAACCCTTACTTCAAAATGTGTCTAATAATGGTGGTACATGGGCTGAATTCGATGTCCCTTATCAAAAAGTTTACGATAAGAAAAAGGCTATTAAAAACGGTTCGACAAGCATCTGGAACTACGCAGAGGATTTGCTTAACGACAGTGTAAACAGAGGTATTTTGAAAAAGTAAGTGAGTACAGTCGAAACGATAGGTATTCCGTTGTTTCAAGGAAAGATATGTTAAGGAAGGTTTTTAAGAGAACCTTCCTTACATGATATGTATTATTGTTCTGTATAATGGTGCATTAACCCACCATCTACATAATAAGTTGAGCCTGTTACATACTTGGCATCATCTGATGCAAGAAAAGCGATAACCGCTGCTACATCTTCTGGTTCACCTAAGCGTGCCAATGAAATATGCTCTTTGAGGGTTGCTAACAAAACAGGATCGCTTAATAATTTTGCATTAATCGGAGTCTTTATTGCCCCTGGAGCCACATTGTTGATTCGAATTCCTAGAGGAGCTAACTCTACGGCTAAATTTCTCATCACCATTTGCATCCCCCCTTTACTAGCACAATAAGCCGAGAAGTTAGGAAAAGGCAATTCCTCATGTACCGAACTATTGTTAATGACTACGCCTGTTCTGTTATTCTCTTTTACAAATCGAACAAAGGCCTGAGTCAGAAAAAACATTCCTTTTAGGTTCGTATTCATCACAGCATCATAGTCTTTTTCTTCAACTTCCCAAAAAGGAGCGTTGATTTCGATTCCAGCATTGTTAACCAAAATATCAATTTGTCCAAAAGTGTCGATGGTCTCTTTCACCATGGCATACACTGCTGGTACTTGCGAAATATCTGACTGGATAAAATGAGCTTTCGTTCCTGCTTCCTCTACTTGACGGATTGTTTCTGCCACATTTTCATCGTTATTTCTTCCTGTAAAAACAACATTTGCCCCTTCCTGAGCAAAGCGAACGCATATCGCACGTCCAATTCCACGTCCACCACCTGTAATAAGCACTACTTTATCTTTAAATCTTTTCATGAATATTTAAGCGTTATAGATTAACTAAATGATTTCATGAATAGAACAATAAATTGGATGATAAATTTCACTGAATACTAAGTTTTTCATGAAATTATATCGACTATTTCAGGTTGTTCAAGGTATAACAAATCAAATTATTAAAGAATGTTTTGCCATCAACGGTCTGCAAATCCCCTGTTTTTAGTTCATAGACATAACCCGCTTTGAGTTCTGCTAAGGTTAAGGAAACGGTTTTGCCATCGGGCGAAAGTTTAACAGCGGTCACAGGGACATCTTGTATATCGAATTGTTTTGAGCCATAAGCTTGGTGGTATTCGTAATAAAAACGACGAAATTTATAGTTGACTAATTCTTGAGCCTTTACAGGATCTAGGGGTAACGAAAAGGTTAAATCAAAACCCGTTTTAGTAAGATTCATCGCCATGAGGTCTAGGTGCTTTTCACCTTTCCAGACAATGCGTTGAACGCCTCTCGCTCCTACCCAACCGTGGTCGTTTTGCCCTACCCAAAGACTTCCGTCTGGGGCAAAAGCCAAGCGATTATTACCAATACGCAATTTTGAACCCACATTTAAGGGAATACAAGCTCCTTGCATCGCTCCGCCCACTTCTTCCATCAGCAAACGAATGAGGTAGTGATGATCCATATCGCCAATCAATAACTGATTGCCAAACATACCAAATTTACCCCCTGTTTTGTCTAACACAGGTTGCGTAGGCGAATTGGAAAAATAGCCATGCGGAAATTGCACGGACTCTTTAGTTCGCATACTATCGAGGGTTGCGACAGGCATATTGATAGGTACAACTCGTGGGAAACCTTCTTTCCAAATCAGCCCCGCAGGATGTCCGTAAAACTTACCTTCTTCGACATGATACAATTTACTTGTTCCCAACCAATCTCCCTGATTGTCCGAAACAAATAAGCGTCCTTGAGCATCAAAGCCCAAACCATTGGGCGACCGAAAGCCTACGGCATACGGTTTTAGCACTCCATCTTTACCCAATTTCATCACCCAACCACGGTACGGCACACAAGAATACATTCTGCCTGGACGAGAAAGTGAATCGTACTTCCCTCTAATTTCATTCCGAATTCCTGCTCCATTCGAGGCTAAATTTAAGGCAATGAACAAATTTCCTTCTTTATCGGCAATAGGTCCAAAATTAAATTCGTGGTAGTTTCCCGAAAGTCCAAAATCATCTGTTACCGTTTTGTACTCATCCGCTACTCCGTCGCCATCTGTATCTTTTATGCGGGTTAATTCGGGGCGTTGCATAACTAATATTTCATGATTATTGATAACCATCATGCCCAGAGGTTCATGCAAGCCTTCGGCAAACATCTTCCACTGTTTTGTTTTCTGGTTATACATCATCACTTCGCCACGGTGAAAACAGGCAACAAAACGCCCGTCTGGCATAAAACCAATCGCTCCTGTTTCGGCAACTAAACCGTCTGGCAAAGTAATATCTTCTACGGTATAATAACTTGCCGCTGAATCTTTGGGCATACTTGTTTGCCCGAATGTAATTCCTGTACCCAATACCCAAGAAAGTAACAGGACACGTATCGTTTTTATAATTTGCTGGAATCGAATGCTATTTTTCATTTTTTCAAAGAAACACTTAAACGTTGAACACGAGCAGGAATACGAAGAACTCCTTTATTAAACTTACCTAGGCTAGCTTGATAGACGAGCCCATCATTGGTATTAACCAGAAAATACAACGTTTGATTATTATTCTTGAACGTAAAATCTCGCACTAATCCTTTGCCGTTGGCACTCAAATGAATGGTTTCTGTGACTTCTACCTTATCGAGTAAATAGCTAAAAGTCGGTAATCGCTTAGTTAGTCGATAACCTTTAAAATCAATTTTAGGTACGGTATTTTCATTTCCAATTCTGAAAGGGAAACCTGTTTGATCTCGCCAATAGACATCGCCCACGATTTTTGTTAGTTTACTCCCATTACCTTTCCATTGTTCTGCATTATCGACAAAGCCACCCGACCAAGCATAGCGTAAATAACATTTTCCTGCATCAAAGCAATAGGCTTCCGTTTCGGTTAATCCTACAGCTATGGCAGCGGGGCCACAGTCTGGCATAAACGTGCGATATAACAACGGATATTTCAGGGAAAACGGATGTGGCGATGCGGGCGTTGGCATTGCATGGTTGGCATGATGCCCTTCATGACTCATCGGCATCATCGTTTTTTGCCTTTGACCTTCAGGAATATTGGTATCTTTTTCTAAAGGAGGAAGAGTTTTGTTACTCGCATAAATCGCCCCATACATCACAAATCCATGGCCGGGATACGTACATACATAAGGATAAATTCCTTCTTTCTGTAAGACAAAGCGGATGGTATCCATTCGACCTGGGTCAAGGATTTTGGTACTGGCAATGATTAGCGGAGAATTGGGTACATAATTCATACTCGCTCCTTTATCGCCTAACTTCATGGCCTCATCAACTACTTTCAGACGAGCGTTGGGTTGCGTAACAACCAAATTATGAGCCATATCGTCGTGATTATCCAGAATAATCGTCAGGTGAGTATTGGGCTGAACTTGTAGGCGAGGCGAATCAAATTGAAGTCCTCCGAGTACTTTAATGACAATGGTCGTATCCTTCTGTGAAAAAGCCTGTTGGCTTATTAACAAGAAAAGATAGACGATAGTTAGGCGAATTATGTTGCTTTTTTCAAACATTGTTGATGTGAAGGAATAACTGTTTTACAAGTAAATTTCGACCTGTAAATTAAGCATTCTATCCCTATTAACCCTCCTGTATTGTAGGTTTACGGTAAACTTTATTATTTTTTCTGGATAATAAAGAATAAAATGTAGTGCCAAGCGATTCGAGCAAACCTTATGCTTTCTGCCTAGGTGACAGCCATTCATCTTCTTTAAATAAATAAAACAACCTGATTGAAGCAGAATAATAGCCTTAAAAGTAAATTTAATACAAATGGTAAAATCTGTTCTATTTTACCAACGATTCCTCTTGAATCTTTGCAAGAAATAACCCCTTATTCAAGATGAAACACACGATAACTTTTATGGCCATTTTGTTGATTATTTCTCTACAAAGCATGGCACAACACAGTCCTAATGATAATGCGTATCCTCGCATAGCGGGCTATATGGGCATTTTACATCCGCTTCAAACATGGGCAAGCGATGGAACAAATACAGGAAATTTTGGAGCAACTTATACGATTGGTTTTCCGACGGGGATTAATATTCTAAAAAGCGACAAGATTGGATTTAGCTTTGAGTTTGTTCCAACCATTCGCTCCGAAAATGGCGTTAGTAAGGTAAACAATTTTTTATTCCACCCAGGCGTAATGTTTCGTTTTAAGCACGGTGTTACCCTCGTTACCAGAGCCGCTTTTGAAACCAGCGGAAGATATGGCGTCACCCCCGTTCTCAATAAAGTAGTAAAGAAAAACAAACATTCAAACTACTTTGTAGCCATCCCTTTACCTGTGCGTTTTGGCAACGACAAACCTACTTCGTATACCCTTGGATTTCAGTTTGGCGTTGGATTCTAGGTATAAAAAAGAGAGTCACGCTTTGTGCAAACATGACTCTCTTTTGAGTTGTTATAAACCCTTAGCAAGGACTTAACAAACGCTATTTCTTCAACTTCTTCATTTCCTTTTTCAGCTTTTCAATTTCTTTTTGTTGCTGAATGGTATAAAGCGTTAATTCTTCAATTTTACGTAACAAGGTCGCTTGCATTTCGGCAAAGTCAATCCCTTTTTCAGCTACTTCTTGAGCAGATGGAACATTCGGTAAGTGATTGTTCTCTTTAATGTATTTTTCTACGCTTTTCAAAGAAGCCAATTTATACTTGGTATCAAATACATAATCAGCCCAGAAAGACGTGCCATTTACGGCAACTCGTACTTTTTCAGCTAAAATTCCTCTTCCCACATACAAGCCGTAGGGATTACCCGAAGGGACTGACACTCCTGTGCCAATCACCACTGCCGATGCCGTTGTTTGAGCCGAGTTTGTTCCGTCTATTGTCCAGACTTGTGCAGGAGTTGCAGGAACTCCTCCCAATACGACATTCCCATTCGCATCAAGCGTTAATAATTTTGTAGGAGTGGCTACTGTAGGAGTAGATGCTGAGTTTAACTGTGTAAACTTTAGGCCACTACCATTAGCGGCACTTCCCGAGTTTACTTCTAAGCCATTGTCAATTTTTAGCGAATTAGCACTTTGAGCATTACTTGTCAAAACAACTCCAAAGGCTAATAAAGCAGCAAGTAGTAAGGTATTTTTTTTCATTTTAAATCATTTCAACGGTTAAATGAATTGAAGACTAAATTAGTATTTTTTTTCAAATCATCCCAATAAATGAAGGTTAACAATAGATTACTCTTCTAAAAAGTCCAATTCTTTATCGTGAGTTTCAGGAATGGTTATTACAGAATAAAAGGCTACTACAAAACAAATTGTTGCCACCACAGCTGCAGCATTCAAAACATCTAAAGACGGTTTTAAACCTGCATACAACGATGTCATTCCAATAACCGTACCACGTACCATATTAGGAATTGTGGTAGCGGCAGTTGCTCTTAAATTTGTTCCAAACTGTTCTGCCCCAATCGTTACAAACATTGCCCAATAACCTGTAGCAAAACCAGAGCATACACAAAGCGTATAGAGTCCTTGTTCAGTGTGAATACCTCCGTATAAATAAATAACAACACAGATAAGGGTCAATACTAACATTAAACCGATAGCTTTTTTACGAGATTTTAACCATTGACTTAAAAAACCACTCGCCAAGTCTCCCACGGCAATACCGATATAACAAAACATAATGGCTTTTCCTGGTTTAATTTCTTCTGGAATACCCAATTTTGTTCCAAACTCATTGGCAAAGCTGGCTAAAATACCAATCACAAACCACGTTGGCATCCCGATAGCAATACATTTTAAATAGCGAGTCAGACGGTCTTTATTAGTAAACAAGGAGAAGAAATTTCCTTTTTCAATATGCTTTTGCTCTTTTAAGTTTTCAAACATCCCCGATTCAAAAACGCTGATACGAAGGGCTAATAATACAAAGCCTAAACCTCCTCCAACAAAATAGGCGTAACGCCAATCGCCAAAAAGTTCTACCGTAAAATAAGCAACTACCGCCCCTAAAAGTCCAATTCCTGCTACGAGCGATGTACCAATGGCACGCAATTCTTTCGGTAATACCTCTGAAACAAGCGTAATCCCTGCTCCTAACTCTCCTGCTAATCCAATACCCGCTACAAAACGAAGTAAGGAATAAGTGGTTGGGTCTTGTACAAAACCACAGGCAATGTTTGCAATTGAATAGGTTAAGATAGAGCCGAAAAGCACGGATAAACGCCCCTTTTTATCTCCCAAAACACCCCAGAGAATCCCTCCAATGAGCAAACCACCCATTTGCCAGTTCAGAATATTTTTCCCTACAACTGACACTTCTTCAGGACTAAGCCCTAAAGATTTTAAACTAGGCACACGTACAATGCCAAAAAGCAATAAATCATAAATATCGACAAAGTAGCCTAAGGCAGCTACAATAACAGGAATACTAAAAAGATGTTGTTTGGTTGTTTTCATACGATATTGAGTTGTTTTCTTTTCTTAAAAAAACAAAGTACGGACTTCCTCTTTCACAAGAGAAAGAGCGGCGTCGCTTGTCGTAATTTGTTTGGAAAGTTGTATTTCAAAAATTTGTTTGGATAATTCAATAGCTGGCGACTCAGGTTTAACTTCGTTTGCGGCCAAGTTGATGAGGGTAACAGTATCGTTCATCGCTGTTTTCACAGCCGTCCATGCCGTATCGCTCATATACATTTGCTGAGCGACATTATGAGCAAATTCATCTCTAATTTCGCTCAACAAAACTGACTGGAATTCGGCAACGGTATTGGCTTTTCCATGCAAACGAATCAATAAATTAGCAGGAGTAATTCGTTCCAAAAACAAACACATTCGCTCGTAGGCTTGCAAGCGAATCGGCAGAAGGGTTTCATTCGTACTTTTTTTATTAGTAAGTTCTTGAGTGAGTAATTCTTTCTTCACAAGTGTACTTACCATTAAATACATAGCAAACAGGACTAGGCCTGCTGGCATCACAATTTTCACTAAATCCAAAACGATCTCCATAAACTGAAATTATCTAAATAAATGTGTCAAATCTAAAACAATTTGATGTTAATTTATAAACAATTATGTACTTTCGGGTTTTAAAACCAAGGCTCTTTTTAGAAGATACCCTTAAAATTTTGCAATATAGCATCAAAAATAACGAATTCCTTCTGGTCAAGTATCATAAGGATGAGATAAGTTTATGAAACTGAATGCCATTACTCCCATTACGATTACCGAAAAAGCACAAGAAGAAATCAATAAAGCCCTGTCTATCAAAGGAATACCAGACGGCTATTTTCTACGAATAGGGTTAAAAGGAAGTGCCTGTAGTGCCACTTATATTATT
>JALRIJ010000049.1:0-6533 GCA_023255485.1 Flectobacillus sp. | reverse complement strand
GTTTTGACAAAAAAGAAGAAAATGACGAGGCATATGAACTACATGGTATTCAATTAATTATTAACAAACATCATTTGATGTACCTACTGGGGGTGGAGTTAGATTTTGACGAAGAAGGCAACGGATTCACCTTCATCAAACCGTAAAATCCTGAAATAAAACATTTTGATGTGTCGCCAAGGATGAGTACATCTTGCTAGACACCTACATTATTTATCGCTAAATACATGAAAATAGCCGCCATTGATATTGGCTCGAATGCAGCTCGAATGCAGATTTCTAGTGTACTAGAAAATAACGGGAAAGTTAGTTTTAAGAAAGTAGAATATGTTCGCTTTGCCCTACGTTTAGGACATGACGTTTTTAATGAAGGAGAAATCAGTCCTGAGTCGGAAGTCCGAATTTTCAAATTAATGCACGCTTATAAACTGCTACTTGATTTGCACGAAGTAAAGGATTATATGATTTGTGCGACTTCTGCCATGCGTGAGGCAGGCAACGCTCAAGCAGTCATCACTCGAATCCATAAAATTTTGGATATGAAAATCAATGTGATTGATGGAGCCAAAGAAGCAGAGTTAATTAATAATGTGGTTGTTAGTTCCTTAGAAACCAACAAAAACTACCTTCATATCGATGTAGGGGGTGGTTCTACGGAATTGAATATCTATGTCCAAAAAGAAAAAGTAGCATCCAAATCATTTAAAATTGGGTCGGTTCGTCTCTTGGAACATAAGGAGAAAGAAAGTGATTGGGAAAAAATGAAGACATGGATTGACCAACACATTGACCCGAAAAAAGATAAAATTACAGCTATTGGTACAGGAGGAAATATCAGTAAACTCTTCGATATGGCTGAAAACTATGATTCTGAAACCTCGATGAGTTTGGATGAATTAACCCGAGTGAAGAACCATGTCGGTTCATTTACGTATGAAGAACGTATGAATATTCTTCGTTTAAATGCGGATCGTGCTGATGTAATCGTACCTGCGGCTGAAATCTACCTTTCGGCGATGAAATGGGCAGGAGCAAAATCAATCGTTGTACCTGATGTAGGACTGAAAGATGGCATTATCAAACTAGTTTATGACCGAATGATGGGAAAGAGAGCTGCGACTCGTTAAGGATATAGACCAACTCATTACCCCATAAAAAAGAGGTTGCCGTACAAAATATACAGCAACCTCTTTTTTATGGATATTATATTTTTATATCAACTGACCTATTCCAAAAGTTAAAACAAACAACAAAGTTGTTAAGGCCATTACTTTCAAGAATGGGTCAATGTCAGCAGGTTTTTGTCCTTTCTGAACGCCCATTCCAATTTTAAGCAACAAGGGAATAATGACAATAAACAACCAATGCGACCACTCAAACGTACTCGATTCGAGTAAGGCATAAAGTACAGCACAAAGGAATCCTCCGCCCAGTAAAAACCAATGATAGATAACCGCTTTGGCTTTCCCTAAACGCACAGGGATAGAGTTTTTACCTGTTTTTATATCCGACTCAATATCTCGAATATTGTTGATATTCAGTACGCCTACTGCAAATAATCCACAGGTACTTGCGGGCAAAAGATTCATCCAATCGAGGCTATGCGTATGTAAATAAAACGTACCAAGTACGCCTACCCAACCAAAAAATATCAATACAGAAATGTCTCCTAGCCCCATGTAACCATAAGGTCTTTTGCCAACTGTATAAGTGATAGCGGCAATAATGGCTAAAACGCCCAAGCCGAAAAAGGCTAAAATTGTTTGAGAATCGGTGTCTTTTAACCCTTCATAAATCAATAGTGAACCTGATATAAACGAGATAACAGACATGAGAATGATTGCTTTGGTCATTTGCTCCCGAGTAATTGCCCCCGTCTGTACGGCACGAGTAGCAACGGTACGCTCTACTGAATCTACTCCGCTAACGGTATCGCCATAGTCATTGGCAAAATTAGAAAGGACTTGCAAACAGGTAGTCGTGATAACGGCTAGGGCAAAAATTGTCCAAGAAAAAGAATGATGTCCAGCAGCTAGGAAGCTACCCATTAAAATACTTGATAAGGCAAGAGGCAATGTACGAGGACGTGCAGCGGAAATCCAATGTTTCATGCGAGATAATGGTTACTAATTTGAAAACCTATCCAACAGCTTTGTCAGATAGGTTTCCAAATTGATGCTAATATTTAAACTTATTTATTCAATGCGTCTAAAAACTCTTTGCTAGTTGGCTTTACTCCCGAAGCGAAGAAGTTTACTAACTCTCCTTTTTCGTTGATTAAGTACTTACAGAAGTTCCAAGATGGTTCTTTTTCGTTCCATCCGTTTAGTTCTTTCGTTGTTAACCATTTGTAAAGTTCACACTTACTTTCTCCTTTTACATCTACTTTAGAAAACATCGGAAAATTTACGCCATAGTTTTTCTGACAAAATGCCGCAATTTCTGAATCTGCTCCAGGCTCTTGTCCACCAAATTGGTTCGACGGGAAGCCTAAAACTACGACTTTACTTTTATTTTCTTCGTAGAATTTCTCCCAGTCAGCATACTGTGGAGTGAATCCACATTTTGAAGCAGTGTTCAAAATAATTACTTTTTTGCCTTTGTAAACAGATAAATCAACCATTTTACCATCTAAGGATTTCACTTTGAAGTCATAAAGTGATTGTTTGGCTGAAATTTCAACCCCTACAGGTTGACTTTCGATTTGGTCTTTCATAAAAGGAAGGGCTAACATTCCAATCACAGACCCGATTTTCAAGAAGTTGAGTAACATAGTTGTTATTAAGATTAAAATGACAATGATACTTATTTTACGCATGATTACATTCTGCTAGGTACATCTATTCCTAATAACGCCATTGCCTTCTTAATTGTTTCACCGACTACCGCAGAGAATGAAATTCTAAATTGTAAGGCCTCCGCATCTGGTTCATTAAAGATGTTTACTTCGTTATAGAAACGGTTATAGGTTTTCGCTAAATCGTACACATATTGAGCAATTACCGAAGGCGAATATTCACGACCCGCTTCTGCTACTTTCACAGGGTATTGACTCAACAAGAAAATAACCTCTTGTTCTGCTTCGTGTAAACTTGCATACGAGCTTGTACCTGTCACCTCTACTCCATTTTGAGCTGCCTTACGTAAGATAGAACAAATACGAGCATACGTATACTGGATAAACGGCCCAGTGTTCCCCTGAAAATCAATCGACTCCGCAGGATTAAATAACATTCTTTTCTTCGGATCTACTTTTAACAAGAAGTATTTTAAGGCTCCCATCGCTAAAGTATGATACAAAACACTGGCTTCATCTGGTGTAAATCCATCGATTTTACCCAATTCGTTAGTACGTTCACGAGCGGTATCGACCATTTCTTGCATTAAATCATCGGCATCTACTACCGTTCCCTCACGAGACTTCATTTTGCCAGAAGGCAAATCTACCATCCCGTAACTTAGGTGATAACAACCTTCGGCATACGGACGACCTAATTTTTTTAGGATTTTGAATAATACCTCAAAATGATAATCTTGCTCATTACCTACGACATAAATCGACTTTGAGATTTGGAAGTCCTTAAATTTCAAATCAGCCGTACCCATATCTTGAGTAATATAAACCGAGGGTCCATCTTTACGAAGCACCAATTTCTGGTCTAAACCTTCATCTGTTAGGTCAATCCAGACAGAACCATCTTCTTTTTGGTAGAAAACACCACTGGCTAATCCTTCGGTTACAGTATCTTTTCCTAATAGATAGGTTTCTGATTCTTTGTAAGTTTTTTCAAAACTTACGCCCATTGTTTGGTATGTTTTAGCAAAGCCTTCAAACACCCAATCGTTCATTTTTTTCCAAAGACTAACTACCGCTTCGTCTCCCTGCTCCCATTTTAAGAGCATTTCTTGAGCTTCAATTAAAAGAGGAGCTTGTTTTTTAGCATCATCATCCGAAAGCCCTTGTGCTTTTAAAGCTTCGATTTCAACTTTGTAATGCTTATCAAACTCCACATAATATTTTCCAACCAAGTGGTCTCCCTTTATGCCAGAAGATTCAGGTGTTTCTCCTGCACCAAATTTTTGATAAGCCAACATCGACTTACAAATATGAATTCCACGGTCGTTAACCAAGTTTGCTTTCACTACGTTATAGCCATTCGCATCTAAAATTTGAGCGACTGAAAAACCCAAAAAGTTGTTACGAAGGTGTCCTAAGTGAAGTGGTTTATTCGTGTTTGGTGAAGAATATTCCACCATAACCGTTTCTTCTTTTGCGGTTAATGTACCAAAAGAAGCATCTTCTGCAATACTTTTGAATACGTCAAACCAAACATTTTCAGCAATAACAATATTTAAAAAGCCCTGCACCACGTTGAAACCCTTTACTACATCAGCCGCTTTTTCTACCAAGGCATTTCCTAAAGCATTCCCAATTTCGACAGGTGATTTGCGAAGCGATTTTACGTAAGGGAACACCACAAAGGTATAAGTACCTTCAAATTCCTTTTTGGTTAATTGTAAATTAATCGTTGTTTCTTCTACGTCGAAGGCAGCTTTTAATGCCTCTCTAATACAGTCTTGTAGTATTTTTTCGATATTCATGCCCTAATAAATGGATTTGCTTATGATTCTAGTCTGCAAAATTAGCCAAAATCCGTTCTTAATCATTCTTTTGCTCTAATTCCTCTTTTTTTCTTTTACTAAAAAACAATAATCGGTATCTTTAAGTAGATGAAACTGACTTAACAGCATTAAACTTCTATGAAAAAAACATCTACTCAATTTTGTTTGTATGCCCTTGTTTGGTGCTTGCTTTCGCTGTCTGCTACGGCTCAATTCAAAGAAATGGCAAGCTTTGAACTTGTCAAAGACCCATCCAAATACCAAGATTTTTCACTAATCCCGATACTTGATAAAGGAGCGATTGTCATCGTGGAGAACGAACATGAGTTAGGACGAAAAAACGATTTTTGGGAGTTTTATGCCCTTGATACTCTTCTACAAACGCAATGGAAAGCCAATGCAGAAGTCGATCGTTTTTTAGAAACAAAAGCTACTTTTAAAAATGACCATTACTTATTCTGGTTATTGACGGAAGCTCGAAGTAAAAACATCGCTGTTCTCCGGCTAAGCCTTTATGATGGAGAGGTCGAGTGGTTTAAAGCGGAAATGCCTAACATGATGGACATCTCAGGCTTTGTCGTTCTCGATAACAAAGCCTTTTTAGCGGGTAGTGACAACGATAAACCTGTGCTGGTAAGTTTTAGCTTCTTTGATAAATCCTTTGCCTACCCTTCTGGCTTTTATGACAAACATCTAAGCATTCATAGCCTTGCTGCTGATGTTCAAGAAAATGAACTGGTGGTTGTCTTACAAGAAAATAGAGGGAGAGACTGTAATTTAGTTGTAAAGCGATTGAACTATGACAACAAGTTAATTGATACCCAAACGTTTAAGAGTAATTCCGTAGAAAGAGATTACTATGTATCGGGTTTGTATAGCCATCTTTCTAAAGGAGGTAAATGGCTTATAGGGACGATTTCTAATAACTATAAAAACCAAGAAGTGAAAGGCATTTTCTTGAAAAATATGAGTGATAAATCGGAGCATATTGACCGCCTTATTTCTTACGATGCCCTTCCTAATTTCTTCAATTTTATGTCGCCCAAACGTCAGGAGAGAATCATGGAGCGAATAGAGGCTCGAAAAGAAAAAGGAAAAAAGACAGGAATTGACTATTATACCCTACTGCATAGCCCTATTCCACAAGCTAATGGAGGTTTTTGGCTAATTGCCGAAATGTACTACTATAGCCCCAAATATAATGTCAATGACGGCAATATGATTTTAACCAAAAAAATTGGCTCTACTACGCTCGACTATCGTTTTAGTCATGTCCTAATCATGGAACTTGATAGCACAGGGAAGGTTTTATGGGAAAATAGCATGAAAGTCGATGACATCGTGACAGTAGGTTCTAACGAAATTATCCAAATAGCCAAACGCAGTGCCAACGAGTTAGGAGTAGCTTATATTGACGAAGGCCGTCTCTATTTCCAACGCATAAAAGATGGGAAATATCTTGAGCAAAAAGTAATTTTTGAGATTTTGGATGAAACAACTCAACGTCCTAGAAATAATGTAAAAATGAAAACACTCACTAATACCTCTTATGCAGTTTGGGGAGAGCAAACCCTCTTTTCTAAACAACCTAACACAGCAAGTACGACTCTCTTTTATGTAAAGAAACTGGTGTATTAAGGAAGAGTTGGATTTTACACTCTAGTCATCGACTCCTTATAGGGATTCAGCCACCCATTATGACACACGCTACTTCAAACAAAAATCCCCACCCATCATTACATTGGGTAGGGATTTTGTGAGAATGGCTATTCCTCTTCTTCTTCTTCGCCTCCTTCTTCTTCAGATTCTTCTTCCTCTTCTTCTTCAGATTCTTCTTCCTCTTCTTCGTCGTATTCCTCTTCCTCCTCTTCATCAGATTCTTCTTCCTCCTCTTCCTCGTATTCTTCTTC
>JALRIJ010000499.1 GCA_023255485.1 Flectobacillus sp. | reverse complement strand
CAGAATATTTGTACGTATTGCGGCTTTAGTTTTGATAATAAATTGAAGCGGAAAACCTTGACGGATGATGAAGTTTTACAAGAGGTAAAAGTCTTAAAAGCAATGGGATATGAGCATGTCCTATTAGTTACGGGAGAAGCCAACCAGACCGTGGGAGTGCCTTATCTCAAAAAAGTAATCCAGTTAATTCGTCCCTATTTTGCTCACATATCGATGGAGGTTCAACCGCTTGACCAACATGAGTACGATGAGCTAATTGCAGAAGGGTTAACTACCGTATTGGTATATCAGGAAACCTATCACAAGGAAGATTATAAATTACATCATCCTAAAGGGAAGAAATCTAATTTCTCTTATCGGATTAATACCCCTGATCGTCTAGGGAAATCGGGTATTTTAAAAATGGGTCTGGGTGTTTTGATAGGCTTAGAAGATTGGCGAACGGATTGCTTTTTTACTGCCTTACATCTCGATTACTTAGAGAAGACTTATTGGCAAAGTAATTACTCCATTTCCTTCCCGAGATTGCGTCCTTTTTCGGGAGGGCTAGAACCCAAAGTCGAAATGTCTGACCGTGAATTAGTTCAGTTAATTTGTGCTTATCGGATTTTTAATGAAGAAGTAGAATTGTCTATTTCGACGAGAGAAAATGAAGTATTTCGCAATAACATCATTAAATTAGGAATTACGGCGATGAGTGCTGGGTCAAAAACAAATCCTGGGGGCTATGTAGTAGAACCCGAATCGTTGGAGCAATTTGAAATCAGCGATGAACGAAGCCCCTCAGAGATTGCTCAAATGCTTCAAAAACAAGGCTATGAACCTGTTTGGAAAAATTGGGATAACTCCTTAATGTTAAAGGAGGCAGGGCATAAAAAAAGAGCTAGTTACTAGCTCTTTTTTTATCTTAAAAGAAATTAAGCGTGTTTCAAAAGCGTTTGAGTTAATACCGCTTTAGGAATATTTCCACCTACCAATCTCTCAACTAGTTCTCCTTTTTTGAAAACCAATAACGTTGGAATTGAACGAATACCTAATTTTGCAGGGATTACCGAGTTGGCATCCACATCCATTTTTGCAACTACTGCTTGGCCATCTACTTCGTCACCTATTTCTTCAACGATTGGTCCAATCATTTTACAAGGACCACACCATTCTGCCCAAAAATCTACTAAAACTGGTTGGTCTGAGTTTATTAATTCATCAAAGTTAGCATCTGTAGCTACTACGTATTTTCCCATGTCTGTAATATATTAAGGTTGTATTTTAATCAAAGATAAAACAAAAAGTCGGATAATCTTAGTTCCTGATTTACACAAAAAAGCAGATACAAATTGTATCTGCCTGTAATTTAGTAGGTTAGTTGGGAATATTATTGCTCAGAAAGTTTGGCATACATCCCTGTAACTTTATCCATGTGCTTCAAAATAGTAGCACAGACACCATACATTTGTGTTACATCCAT
>JALRIJ010000498.1 GCA_023255485.1 Flectobacillus sp. | reverse complement strand
AACTTGCTTAATAAATTACGTTCATCGCCAATAATTCTATTTGTCAGACTTACCGCCTCGCTTTTTGTTTTGATTCCTTCCATTCCGCTATCGTGTTTCCCACGCATTCCAATAGAATACAGGTTCTCAAAATCCTTGATTTCTTCAATACGCTTTGTCCAATAATCCAGAATTCGGTTTTTATTGGTCAGGTAATTGTAATCTCCCATCGTACTATCAATCCATTCATCCACATTATTTCGCATCATGGGTTCGGCATGCGAAGTACCGACCACAATGGCATATTGCTGGGCAACAAGTTTATTGTCGGGATAGTGATAAAAAGCCTTCGTACTTGGGTGCATGGCAGGCCAAATCAAATTGGCCTTCAAACGTAAGAGCAATTCAAACACTTTTGCATACGTTTGGGGGCCAATATCTTTCACATCCGTTTCAAAGGTTTTGGCAGCCCAAGGTTGCAAGCCCCAGTCTTCATCGTTAATAAAAATTCCTCGATATTTCACCGATGGTTCTTGACTCAAGGTGTCCGAAATAGCGAAAGAAGTAAGCTGTTTTTTAACAGGAACATCCGCCCAAAAATACCAAGGACTTACCCCTATTTTTTCGGAAAGGGTGAAAACCCCATACGCTAGTCCACGTTTATCTGATCCGCTGATAATTAAATACTTAACTCCTTTATTTTCATAGTTTTTATAAGAAAATACCTCCCATTTATTGGCTAAGTCTTTATCAATGGAAGCTAACATTTTCGCATCAATTCCCTCGACTTGTTCCTTAACAATTCTTAAAATCACCTTCTGAATCCTAGATTCTGGCTTGCTTTCTCCAAATACCTTTTTAAGGTCATCCGTTAAAAAATCAGCCATCAAGTACTCAAAAGGCTCTTTTTCATTAGCAACACGAATATCTACCTGATTACTCAGGGAAAAAGAAGACTTATTTTGTCCTAAAGAATGGTTGGTAAAAACAGCCAAGGAGCAGACAGTCATTAAAAAGAAAGTAGCTAATTTTTGTATCATCATCGTCTATATTACAAGTTTTTATCAAAACTACGATGGTGTTTTTAAATAAGCGTCCTGCGGTATCTTTACTTAACCATAAACGCCATTCTCAGCATAAGCTAAAAATGGCGTTTATGGTATTCTAACAACTAACTTACTCAAATATCGCTACGGCTCTTGTCCAACCTGCACTTGCTTTTTCGATTTTTGCAGGGAAACACGCTACTTTAAAACCGAACGGAGGCAATTGGTCTAAGTTCGCCAATTTCTCAATTTGACAATATTCTTTTTCAATACCTACATAGTGAGCTTGCCAGATAATTCCATCTCTAGGATTTGCTTTGTAATCCTCTACTTGAAGGTGCAAAGGAATATCCCAACCCCAACCGTCAGTTCCCATTACTTTAATTCCTTGGTCAATTAACCAATGGGTTGCTTTTGCAGAAGCCCCTACGTGAATTTTCACGAAATC
>JALRIJ010000497.1 GCA_023255485.1 Flectobacillus sp. | reverse complement strand
ATTTTTTTAGGATCTAAGTCATGTTTTACCTCAAATGGAATATCCTTATTGACTTCGGGCAACCCCTCAAAAGAATCGGCCACCCATACTTTCCGAGTTGTATCGCCTATCGAACTCAAAAGCCCTTTCATAAAAATCGTAGCCCCTCCTCTCCAAACACCTGTCTCTATGAAATCACCAGGAATCTGGTTTTTAATCACCTCGTGGAAACAAAACTCAATGTTTTCAAGTCGCTTTAACCCAATCATGGTATCCCCTTGAGCACTATTCCAAAAAGTACCATTCAATTTTTCTTCGTACGTAACTAGATGCGTCTTACAAATCTCAATCTCCTCTTCGATACCCAGTAGTTTAGCAAATGCCTTCAATAATTTCACCTTAGGCTTTTTAATTGGCTTGAACTCTGTTACGCCAATGCGATTCCAGTCCAAAAGACTTTTCTTTAATAATGCTATATATGCTTGACGATTATCCATTTGTTTTATAAAATTTCAGTACAATACATTGAAATTGGTTAATGCTTTTAAATTGAATTATTTCATAGGAAAATCCGACCGATTCAAATTGTTGCAAAAAGCTCCCCAAGCGTGGCTCTTGATCTCTGTAGTGATGATATTCAATAATATATTCCTTTACCTTGTGGAGCATTCCTGTTTCAACTAAGTCCTTAATAATAGGATGTTCTGCCCCTTCCACATCTATTTTAATTAAATCGACTTCGTCTTTTATTGCTTGTAGATAGGTAGATAACTTTTGTGTTTTGACCATGATGGCCCTGTTTTGCCCTACATTGGTAAACGAGGCGACCATAGAGCCGATGTTCTCTCCAATATAAAAAGGCAAAGAGGTTTCCACATCATTCAAAGCGGCATTATACACCTGTATGGAAGGTAGGTGTTTAGTATTTTCTTGGAGTAATTGATATACAAAAGGATTGGCTTCAAAAGCAATGAGCTGAGCTTCGGGCATTAAGTAATGAAAATATAAAGAGGTCATCCCTATATTCGCTCCACAATCAATAATAATGGGATTAGCCTTTGAACTTTTAAAAAAATATTCCTGCTCGACGAATACTTCTTCAAAGAGCCTTTTTAGTGTTTGGTAGTCATAAAAAAAGAAGTTATTCCCCAAAAGAAGCTCACTTTTTTTTTTATTCCGTTCTTCGTTTATCAAGACCTGCTGCTTGATATGTTCATAGTAATCGTTAATCCAATTCAAATTATGAGCTATCATATACCTTGATCATAAATCAAAAACAGTCGATGGTACACCGACTGTTTTGGGGAACTAGCTAAATAAAATCGTTACGATTAGTATTGACTTAGCTTGCATAGCCAGTTCCATCGAATTTCTCATGATGACCTTGGGCAATATCGTAGGCCATACGCAGCAAGGGCAGCTCGCTGCCCTGCAAAAATTTCGCCCCGAGAGTGGGGTGGGTTTTCATCACGTCAAACTCTTCTGGGGTGAGCTT
>JALRIJ010000496.1 GCA_023255485.1 Flectobacillus sp. | reverse complement strand
TATTCGTGAAAACTATAAGCTAAATTCTAAATTGTCTGCTGGTTTTACGATGGTGGGTTCAATCCGTGAGCAAAAAGCTCCTGGCTCACAAGACCGTGTTAATAACAGTTATCAAGGAAAGTATGACCGTGATTTTGATATTAACCCTTTCAGCTATGCCCTCAATACGAGCCGTGCTTTAACCGCTTACGATGCCAACGGAAATTTAGAATATTTCAAGAGAGATTTTGCTCCGTTTAACATCATCAATGAAACAGCAACTAACTTTTTAGACTTAAATCAGTTAGATTTAAAATTACAAGTAGAAGGGCAATATAAGTTCAATAAAAATTTAACGTACGATGTGTTGGGAATGATGCGTTATGTAAACTCAAGCAGAGAAAACAAAACGTATGAAACGTCTAACCAAGCAAATGCTTATCGTGCCGCTGAAAACAGTACAGTGAGAGCAGCCAACAAATACCTCTATACTGACCCCGACAACCCAGAAGCGGAACCTGTTGTAGTGTTACCTTATGGTGGTATTTATCGAAGAAATGAAGACCGTTTAGTGAATTACTACGCTCGTCATCAATTGAATTGGAACAAAACATTTAATGACAAACACATTGTAAATGTATTGTTAGGACAAGAAATTAAGTTTGCTAACCGTCAAAAATCAAACTTTATTGGCTACGGTTATCAGTTTGATAAAGGAGGCGTTCCTTTTACTGATTATCGTATTGTTAAACAAGGACTTGATTATAATTTTGATTATTATGGTTTAGAAAATCAGCAAGATCGTTTTGTGGCATTCTTCGGAAATGGTAGCTATTCATACATGGGTAAATATACCTTCAATGGAACGGTCAGAATGGATGGTTCGAACCAATTAGGAAAATCAGCTTCGGCAAGATGGTTGCCAACTTGGAATGTCAGCGGTTCGTGGAATCTGAAAGAAGAAGATTTCTTAAAAGATAATGACCTTATCAGTCGTTTATCGTTGAGAGGTACGTATGGTTTAACAGCAAGTATTGGAGATGCACGTAACTCAACGGCCATTTTCAAGAATCAGTTAACCCTTCGTCCTTATTTAACCGAAAAAGAATCGAAAATCTATATTTCTAGTTTAGAAAACTCTGAATTGACTTGGGAAAAACAATACGAAACCAATGTTGGTTTTGACTTAGGTTTGTTAAACAACCGTGTGTCCTTAATCGTAGATGCCTATCAACGTAAAGGTTTTGATTTGATTGGTCGTATCAGAACTTCTGGAGTCGGTGGCGAATTGTATAAATATGCGAACTATGCCGACATGAAATCTCGTGGTTTAGATGTTAGCCTTTCGGGTTCGGTTATTAAAACAAAAGATTTTGAATGGAAATCTACCGCCAATGTTGGTTTCAATAAAAATGAAATTACTAACTTAAAAAGCCTTCCGTTGATTATTGATTTAATCAAGCAAGAAGGTGGCCCACTACAAGGCTATGCCGTTAGAGGTATTTTCTCTTTAGACTTC